>CADBKF010000028.1 GCA_902795195.1 Oscillospiraceae bacterium | reverse complement strand
GTATATAACAACTTCCCGATGCGACCCTTGAAATGGCGTTCCCCTAAGGACGTCCTTTGTTCTTTTCCAACCTGTAAAGTATGATTGACAAACCTACAAGCAGCCAAAACTCCATATATTTCCCATGTTCGTAGTAGTGGCCGATGCCCACATCGGCCATAATGCCTCGTTGCGCATCGCACCTTTATGGCCGAACTCGAAGAGTCACGAAGTATGTGGGCATCGGCCACTACGGGAACCGGGTTCCGGTTCTGATTGGGCACACCGCGGCATATACTGTTGCGGAGGCGATGGAATGGGGACAAGGCTTTTTACCCGAGGCGGGCTGGCGGCGGCGTGCGCGGGCCTGCTGGCGCTTTCGCTGACGCTGCGGCTGCTGTGCGTGGCGCAGCCTGTCGGCGCGGCGCTGCAGAACGCGCTCACGCGGCTGGCCGCGCTGCGCGAGCGCATCGGCATCTGCGAAACCGCGGGCGCCGCTGCGATGCAATCCGAGGCGCCTGTCACAGCCGCCGGTTTTGAAGCCGAGACCGCAACGGAAGCAAGCGGTATCGAACGCGAGGTCTCCATGGCGGCAGCCGGTTCCGGTGCCGGGCTGTCTGCGGGGAATGAAAATCCCGGAGCCGGGCAAGCCGGTTCCGGGCTCGAGAACGCCGCATCTGCCGAAGCCGCTGCGCCGGCCCTTGCCGGCCCTGCGCCGATGCAGCCGGCAGCCCCGGCGCAGTCGCCCGGGCCGCAGTTTTCCTCCGCCGAGGCCGAGGCGATCTCCATCTCCGGCAGCTGCAGCTATGCCGTGGACAAGGCCGGGCTGCTGCAGGCGCCGCTGCCCTTCGCGCTGTCGGACAGGGCCGCGGTGCTGATCGTGCACACCCACACGACCGAGGCCTATACGCCCGCAGAGGGCGCGGAATATGCCGAAACCGGGGCCTACCACACCCGGGACGAGACCCGGAACATGCTGGCCGTCGGCGACGCGCTGGAAGCGGCTCTGAACGCCCTGGGCGTGCCGGTCATCCACGACCGGACCGTGCACGACGAGCCGGACTACAACGCCTCCTACGCCAACGCGAAGAGGACGATCGAGGCGGATCTGGCGGAAAATGACGCGATCGTGCTGGTGCTGGACCTGCACCGGGACGCCGCCGAGCCGCCGGTCCGGGAGGCGCTGGAGCTGGACGGGCAGGCCTGCGCGAAGCTGATGCTGGTGGTGGGCACCGACGAGGGCGGGCTCTACCACCCGTTCTGGCAGGAGAATCTCAGCTGCGCGCTGAAGCTGCAGGCGCTGCTCCAGCGCAGCGCCCCCGGACTCTGCCGGCCGCTGAACCTGCGCCGCGAGCGCTTCAACGGACAAGCCTCCCCCGGCGCGTTCATCGTCGAGGTCGGCTCGACCGGAAACACGCTGGAGGAGGCAAAGCGCAGTATGCCCTATCTGGCGGATGCGGTTGCAAGATTGCTGGGGAAATGACCGTAGGGGACGGGTTTCCCGTCCCCTGCAGGTGCAGTGTATTTGGCCGGGAAACCCGGCCGCTACGGGGTGTCGTGCGTTTGGCCGGGAAACCCGGCCGCTACGGGGCGCGGTGCGCTTGGCCGGGAAACCCGGCCGCTACGGGGTGCGGTGCATTTGGCCGGGGAACCCGGCCGCTACGGGGCGCGGTGCATTCGGCCGGGGAACCCGGCCGCTACGGGGTGCCGTGCGCTTGGCCGGGGAACCCGGCCGCTACGGGGTGCGGTGCATTCGGCCGGGAAACCCGGCCGCTGCGGGGTGCCGTGCGTTTGGCCGGGAAACCCGGCCGCTACGGGGTGCGGTGCATTCGGCCGGGAAACCCGGTCTCAGTCTCTGATCCCTGATCCCTGATCCCTGATCCCTGATCCCTGATCCCTGATCCCTGATCCCTATCAGGCAGGCGGTGTCCGGCTTGGCCGACAGGAAGGCGTAGGCGTACTCGATGCCGATCTGGTTTTCGGCGCACACGCGCACGACCTCGGCCAGGGCGCCGGCCCGGTCCGGCAGCGGGATCGCCGCCACCTCGGTGGTGGAGTAGGCATAGCCCTCGGCCTTGAGCATCTCCTCGGCCTTCTCCGGGGTCTCGGCGATCAGGCGCAGGATGCCGTAATCCTGGGTGTCGGCCAGGGACATGGCCCGCAGATTGATGTTGTTCCGGGAAAACAGCTCGACGAGCTCCGCCAGCTGCCCGTTGGTGTTCTGTAAAAAGATCGAAATTTGTTTCATCTTGTTCTCCCTCCATGTTGCAGGCGGCCAACGACCGGTCCTGCGCTGTCCGGGACGTCGAGACCGCCGTCCCCTGCCGATTTGTAATGCCCCGATTCTGTCATTCTGAGCGCAAGCGAAGCGTCTGCTCTGCGGACGCTTTTTAGATTCTTCGTCGCTGTGCTCCTCAGAATGACATATTTGGCAGTCTGTTCTCCTGTTGTCTCGGCTGCTGCCTGTATGCCGCGGGACGTCGAGGACGCCGTCCCCTGCATTTGCCTGTCTGTATACGGCGGGACGTCGAGACGCCGTCCCCTACGTCATTCTCCTATTGCCTATTGCCTATTGACTATTCCCTATTCACTATTCCCTATTCCCTATTCCCTCAATCAATCCACCAGCTTCCGCTTGTCGATCACGCGCACGGCCTTGCCTTCGCTGCGCTGGATGCTCTTGGGCGGCATGAGGTGGACCTTGGCGGCGATGCCGAGCATCGACTTGAGCGCGCCCTCGAGGCTGCGCTCGCGCTGGGTGATCTCGCGGACGGTGTCGCTGAACATCTCGGGCGCAAGCTCGACGTTGACGTCCAGCGAGTCGCGGTTGTTGGCGCGGTCGACAACGATCTGATAGTTGGCCGAGTAGCCCTGCGCCAGCAGGACCGACTCGATCTGCGACGGGAACACGTTCACGCCGCGGATGATCATCATGTCGTCCGAGCGGCCCATGGGCTTGCTCATGCGCACGTGGGTGCGGCCGCAGCTGCACGGGGTCCGGTCGAGCACGCAGATGTCCTTCGTGCGGTAGCGCAGCAGCGGGAAGGCCTGCTTGGTGATCGCGGTGAAGACCAGCTCGCCCTTGCTGCCCTCGGGCAGCACCTCGCCGGTGTCGGGGTCGATGATCTCGGCGATGAAGTGGTCCTCGTTGATGTGCATGCCCTTCTGCTCCTGGCACTCGAAGGCCACGCCCGGGCCGGAGGTCTCGGTCAGGCCGTAGATGTCGTAGGCCTTGATGCCCAGGGTGCTTTCGATGTCGCGGCGCATCTCCTCGGTCCAGGGCTCGGCGCCGAAGATGCCGCGCCGGAGGGGGATGTCCGCCGGGCTGTAGCCCTTTTCCTTCAGGCTCTCGCCGAGGTAGGCGGCATACGAGGGCGTGCAGCAGAGGATCGTCGCGCCCAGGTCCATCATGAACTGCAGCTGCCGCTCGGTGTTGCCCGAGCTCATCGGCAGCGTCAGGCAGCCGACCTTGTGGCTGCCGCCGTTGAGGCCGGCGCCGCCGGTGAACAGGCCGTAGCCGTAGGAGACCTGGCACACGTCCTCCTTCGAGCCGCCGGCGGCCACGATGGCTCTGGCGCAGCAGTCCTCCCAGAGATCAACGTCGTGCTGGGTGTAGAAGGCCACGACCCGCCGGCCCGTGGTGCCGGAGGTGGACTGGATGCGCACGCACTCGGACAGCGGCGTTGCCAGAAGGCCCATGGGATAGGCCTCGCGCAGATCGTCCTTGGATAAAAACGGCAGCTTGTGCAGGTCCTCCAGGCCCTGGATGTCATCGGGCGTGAGGCCCTTTTCCTCCATTTTTTTGCGGTAATAGGGCACGTTGTCCCAAACATGGCGTACCTGGCGCACCAGGCGCTCGCTCTGCAGCTGCCGCAGCTGGGCAGGGTCCATGGTTTCGATTTCCGGTTGATAATAGCGCTGCAAAAAGACTTCCACCTTTCTCCCGGGCTCCAAAGCGCCCGACTTTCCTGAAAAAGTGAATATAGTTTAACATAACGCTCATAAAAATGCAAGAAATATCGTCTCTGCAAGACTGTAAAAAAATTCCTTGCTTAAACCGGGATTTTATACTATAATATACAACAACAATTTTTCCGGAAAGAGGCTTCTTTAATGGCATCGAACAAAACTGATCGGATTCGCTCCTATCTGGTCCCGGGCAAGCGCGTGCACCTCGTCGGCATCGGCGGCGTGTCCATGCGGCCTCTGGGGCTGGTGCTGCGCGGCCGCGGGCTGGAGATCACGGGCTCGGATATGAACGCCTCGGTCTCCACCGACGAGCTGATCGCCAAGGGCATCCGCGTCTTTATCGGCCACAGCGCCAGAAATATCGAGGGGGCGGACTGCATCGTGCGCACCGCCGCCGCCCACAACGACAACCCCGAGATCGCCGCCGCGCGGGCCAAGGGCATCCCCGTCTTTGAGCGCGCCCAGGTCTGGGGCGTCATCATGCAGGAATTTGAAAACGCCATCTGCGTGGCGGGCACCCACGGCAAGACCACCACCACCTCCATGGTCACGCAGATCTTCATGGAGGCCGGGCGCGACCCCACGGTCATGATCGGCGGCTTCCTGCCCCTGCTGGGCGCGGGCCACCGCGTGGGCCGGGGCGACACCATCATCGCTGAGAGCTGCGAATACTGCAACTCCTTCCTCAACTTCTTCCCCACCGTGGCGGTGATCGGCAACATCGAGGCCGACCATCTGGACTTCTTCAAGGACCTGGCCGACATCCAGAGGTCCTTCCGCGCCTTCGCCGGGCTCGTGCCGGAGGGCGGCCTGGTCATTGCCAACGGCGACGACGCCAACACCGTCCAGGCGCTCGAGGGAATAGAGTACACCACCTTCGGCCTCGACGGGCACAACGACGTGCACGGCAAGGGCTACAGCGCCGACTGGCGGCAGTTTGACGTCATCTGCCACGGGCGCAAATACTGCCGGGTGAACCTCGGCGTCTACGGCAAATACAACGCCTGCAACGCGCTGGCCGCCTGCGCGGTGGCCGAGCACTTCGGCATCGACGGCGCCGTGGCGGCAAAGGCCCTGCGGGAGTTCACCGGCGCCGGCCGCCGGCTCGAGTACAAGGGCGAGTGCAACGGCGCCAAGGTCTACGACGACTACGCCCACCATCCGGGCGAGCTGCACGCGCTGATCGGCGCGGTGCGCTCGATGGGCTTCGAGCGCGTGATCTTCGCCTTCCAGCCGCACACCTATTCCCGCACCAAGGCGCTGTTCTACGACTTTGTCGAGGAGCTCAAGACCGTGGACAAGGTCGTGCTGGCGGAGATCTACGCCGCCCGTGAGAGCAACACCTACCGCATCTCCTCCTTCGATCTGGCCGCGCAGATCCCCGGCAGCGACTGCTACGATACGCTGCCCGAGGTGGCCGCCCGCCTGCGGGAGCTCGCCCGTCCCGGCGACGTGATCGTCACCGTCGGCGCCGGCGACATCTACAAGGTCGGCGAGGCCATCTGCGGAAAGTAAGCACCAGCACAGCAAACCCCCAAGGGGTCCGCATCGGACCCCTTGGGGGTTTTGTCGCTCTTTCCGCGTGTTTGTCGTGCTGCGCAGCCGAGAAAGGAAAAGCAAGCTTCCACCTCTGTCATTGCGAACCAGTGACCGCGTCTGCATTTTTGCCTTCGCAAAAAGCGGTGTGGCAATCCGTTCCCCTTGCAGAAAGGTATACAGACGGCAGATTGCCGTCCCTACAGGCCCATCCCGCATCGGCGGGCCGTCGAGACGCCAGCCCCTACGGCGCAGTGCAGCATGAGACATGCCGTAGTGGCCGATGCCCACATCGGCCATAGAACTGCGATACGCAACGATGGCTTATGGCCGAACTCGAAGAGTCACGAAGTATGTGGGCATCGGCCACTACGGATTCATTCGTCGCCTGGCGAGAACAACCAACTCTGGCGCTCCCGTCGCCCTGTCCTGCCTTCGGCGGCCCCATTTTCTTTGGCTCTAAGCTGCGGGCCGTCGAGACGCCGGCCCCTACGGGGTGCGGGGCGTTCGGACGGGTGACCCGTCCGCTACGGGTGCATTCCGCGTCGGCGGACGAGCGAGGCTCGTCCCTACGTTCTCCTATTGCCGATTGCCTGTTCCCTATTGCCTTACACTTTGCACTTTCCACTGTCAACTGTCAACTTCCACCTGTCCGCCCCTGCTCTGTACAGCTGCGTTACTTTGTGACGACCGTGCCTGGGCCGAGGACGCGCTCGAGCTCGGCCAGCATGTCGGCGGCGGGGGCGCAGGCGGTGCCGCGGCGGCATTTTGTATCCTCAAAGTAGAGCACCGTCGGCACCGGGCCGGGGAACATGTTCAGAATGGCCCGGGTTTTCTGAAATTCCAGGCTGTCCTCCGAGGGCAGCTTCAGGTAGAGCTTGCCGCAGGCCACGGGCGCGGCGGACGGTGCTGCCGGCGCACGGCCTCCGGGCGTCTGTTCGGCGGCTTCGGCGGGCGTCTCCGGCGCCTGGCTCAGCTCCGAGAGCGGCTTGACGCGGTTGACGATGATCTGCGGCTCCTTTTCGTCGCGGATCGACACGCGCCCGCTCACAATGACGCCCTGGTTCTCCTTGAGCCAGCCGCCGTACTGATTGAGCGCGTTGGCAAACACCAGCAGCTCGACCGATGCCGTGTCGTCCTCCAGGGTCACGTAGGCCATCATCGAGTTGTTCCGGGTGGTTTTGAGCTTTACGCTCTGCACGATGCCGGCCACGGTCACGCTGCTCTCGTCGCCGTAGACGGGCTCGTCGCCCATCACTGCGGCCAGCTGCGCCACGCGGGCGCGCTTGAGCGCGGCGCGATAGGCGTCCATCGGGTGGCCCGAGAGGTAGAGCCCCGTGGTCTCCTTCTCGTACTGCATCTTCTCCTGCAGCGAGATCTCCGGGATGTTGGGCAGCGTGACCGCGCTGGCGGGCTCGTCCGCCGCAGGCAGATCGAACAGGCCCATCTGGCCGGAGACGTTCTTCCGGTTGTTTTCGGCCACGGTGTCCATGACGAGCTCATAGACCTGCAGCAGCTGGCTGCGCCTGGCGCCGAAGCCGTCGAGCGCGCCGCACTTGATCAGGTTTTCCATCGCCCGCTTGTTGAGCTCGGTTTCGCTCAGGCGCCGGCACAGATCCTCCAGCGAGCGGAAGGGCCCGCCCTGCTCGCGCTCGGCCACCAGCTTGCGCATGAGCCCCCGGCCCACGTTCTTGATCGCGGCCAGACCGAAGCGAATGCCCGCGCCTTCGACGGAGAACACGTCGAAGGAGTGGTTCACATCCGGCGGCAGCAGGGCGATGCCCATGTCCCTGCAGTCGGCAATGTAGCCGGCGATCTGCGGCGCGCTGCCCAGCACCGAGGTCATGAGCGCGGCCATGTACTGCCGCGGGTAGTGGCATTTGAGGTAGGCCGTGTCGTAGCTGACCTTGGCGTAGCAGACCGCGTGGGCCTTGTTGAAGGCGTAGTTGGCAAAGTCCAGGATGTCGTCGTAGATCTTCTGCGCGGCGGCCTCCGAAACGCCGTTTGCGATCGCGCCCGGGATGCCCCGACCGGGATCGCCGTAGACGAAGGTCTTGCGCTCCTGCTCGATCACCTGCTGCTTTTTCTTGGAGATGGCCCGTCTCATGTTGTCCGACTGGCCGAGCGTGTAGCCGCCCAGCTTGCGGAAGATCTCGATGACCTGCTCCTGGTAGACGATGCAGCCGTAGGTGACCTTCAAAATCGGCTCGAGCTGCGGGGTGATGTAGCTGATCGTCTCGGGCCGCTGCTTGCTCTGGATGAAGCGCGGGATGGAGTCCATGGGGCCCGGGCGGTAGAGCGCCACGATGGCGGTCATATCTTCAATCGACTGCGGCTTCATCTGCACGCAGACACCCGTGATGCCGGCGCTCTCGAGCTGGAACACGCCGGAGGTCCTGCCCTCGCCGAGCATGGCGAAGGTCTCGGGGTCGTCGTCGCGGATCTTCTTCATCGAGAAGCCGGGCTCGGTCTTTTGGATCTGCTTCTCTGCGTCGTCGATGACCGTGAGGTTGCGCAGACCCAAAAAGTCCATTTTCAGAAGGCCCAGCTCCTCGATCGTGGTCATGGGGAACTGGGTGACGATGGTGTCGTCGTTTCGTGCCAGCGGCACGTAGTCGCTCACGGGCCGGGCCGTGATCACGACGCCCGCAGCGTGGGTGGAGGTGTTGCGCGGCATACCCTCGATGCCCATGGCGGTGTCGATGAGCCGCTTGACCTTCTCATCGCCGTCGTAGAGCTCCCTGAGCTGGGGCGAGCGCTCGAGCGCTTTTGCAAGCGTCATGTGCAGCTCGTTCGGGATGGCCTTGGCCACGACGTCGGTCTCGGCGTAGCTCATATTGAGCGCCCGGCCGACGTCGCGCACCGCGCCGCGCGCGGCCATGGTGCCGAAGGTGACGATCTGCGCCACGCGGTCCTTTCCGTATTTGCGCATGACGTACTCGATGACCTCGCCGCGCCGCTCCTGGCAGAAATCCGTGTCGAAGTCGGGCATGGAGACGCGCTCGGGGTTGAGGAAGCGCTCGAAGATGAGCGCGTATTTCATCGGGTCCATCTCGGTGATGTGCATGCAGTAGGCCGCGATCGAGCCCGCGCCGGAGCCTCTGCCGGGGCCGACCGGGATGCCCTGGGCCTTGGCCCAGAGGATGAAGTCGGCCACGATCAGGAAGTAGTCCACATAGCCCATCTTCTCGATGACGCCCATCTCGTAGTCCAGCCGCTCCCGGTATTCCTTGGGCGGGTTGGGGTAGCGCTCCCGGAAGCCCTCCTCGCAGAGCCGGTGGAAGTAGTCGAGCGAGGGCGAGCCGTCGGGCGCGCGGTACTCGGGCAGGTGGTAGTGGCCAAACTCAAACTCCACATTGCAGCGCTCGGCGATCTTCGCGGTGTTCTCGATGGCCTCGGGGACGTTCGGGAAGAGCGCGCGCATCTCGGCCTCGGACTTGACGTAGAACTCGTCGGTCTCAAAGCGCATGCGGTTGGGGTCGTCCACGGTCTTGCCCATCTGGATGCACATGAGCACGTCCTGGACGCCCGCGTCCTCTTTTTTGATATAGTGCGCGTCGTTCGTGGCGACCAGCGGCAGGCCGGTCTCGCGCGCGAGCTTCAGAATCAGGGGGTTGACCTTCGCCTGCTCGGGCAGGCCGTGGTCCTGTAATTCCAGATAAAAGTGGTCCGGGCCGAAGATTTTGCTGTATTCCAGGGCAGCTTTTTTTGCCCCGTCATAGTCGTCGGCCTTTAAGAGGCGCGGGATCGCGCCGGCCAGGCAGGCCGAGAGCGCAATCAGGCCCTCGGAATGCTGCCGCAGCAGCTCCATGTCCACGCGGGGCCTGCCGTAGAAGCCGTCGAGAAAGCCCCGGGAGACCATGT
Organism: Oscillospiraceae bacterium; assembly: GCA_902795195.1. GTDB lineage: Bacteria > Bacillota > Clostridia > Oscillospirales > Oscillospiraceae > JAFRPC01. The sequence continues at coordinate 21,291 of CADBKF010000028.1, read as the reverse complement.
AGCTGAGGTTCCGGTAGCCGGTCTCGTTTTCGCACAGCAGCACCAGGTGCCGGCCCTCGTTGTCGATGCCGTGGACCTTGTCGAAGCGCGTGCGCGGGGCCACGTAGACCTCGCAGCCGATGATCGGCTTGATCCCGGCGGCCCGGGCGGCCTTGTAAAAATCGACCACGCCGTACATGACGCCGTGGTCCGTGATGGCGACCGCCGTCTGGCCCAGGTCCCTGACATGCGCCATCAGCCCGCCGATCCGGCAGGCGCCGTCGAGCAGGCTGTATTCGGTATGAAGATGGAGATGAACAAAGGCCATGGCGTAGGTCCTTTCCGTGGATAGTGGATAGTGGTTAGTGGATAGTTGAAAGTGGAAAGTGGAAAGTGGAGAGTGTAGGGACAAGCCTTGCTTGTCCGGCTGCGAGGGACAGGACATAGAGCGAGGAGTGAGGAGTGAGGAGTGAGGAGCGAGGAGTGGGCGCGTAGGGGCCGGCGTCTCGACGGCCCGATGCGTACATGCAATCGGGAACGAGGCGTGAGGAAAGCGGACAGCGGAAGCTGTAGGGACAAGCCTTGCTTGTCCGGCAGCGTGGAGTGTGCAGCGCAGGGAGTGAAACGCAGGAAGCTTCCGTCATGTCATTCTGAGGAGCTTGCGACGAAGAATCTGAATGCCCACATATTTTACAGTTTCTTTCGATTCTTCACTGCGACGCAAAGCCAGTCCTTTCGGGTGCTCAGAATGACATTACCGGGCTTTGTTCACGCGGACTGTGCCCGGCGCGGCACGCTGTCAGCTTCCTTTTTCGGACAAGCAAGGCTTGTCCCTACACTTTCCACTTTCCACTTTCAACTGTCCACTATCCACTAGCCACTGACCACGAACTACTCTGCCAGCTCGCCGATCAACGACCAGGTGGTGGCGTCGGTGATCCTGGCCTGGGCGAATTGGCCGATCCGGGTCTCGTCGGCGGTCTGCAGGCGGACCAGGCGGCCGCCGTCGGTGCGGGCGGTGAGGCAGTCGTCCTCGCGGCCGTCGATCAGCACGCGCAGGGTCCTGCCGATGTACTCCTTGTGCTTTTCCTCGGAGATGCGGTTCTGCAGTGCAAGCAGCCGCTCAAAGCGGGCGCTCTTTTCCTCCTTGGGCGTGGGGTCGGGCAGCTCCGCCGCCGGGGTGCCGGGGCGGGGCGAATAGATGAAGGTGAACAGCGCGTCGTAGCGCACGTCCTCCACCAGCCGGAGGGTGTCCTCAAATTCCGCCTCGGTCTCGCCGGGGAAGCCCACGATCACGTCGGAGGTAAAGACGATCTCGGGCATGACGCTGCGGCCGTAGTCGATCAGCGCGCGGTACTGCGCCGAATCGTAGTGCCGGTTCATGGCCTTCAAAATCCGGTCGTTGCCGGACTGGAACGGCAGATGGAACTGCCTGGCGATCTTGTCGTTTGCCGCCATCACGTCGAAGAGCTTTCGGCTGGCGTCCTTGGGGTGGCTGGTCATGAAGCGGACGGTGAACTCGCCGTCAAGCTGCGCCACCTGTTCCAGAAGGTCCGCAAAATCCACGCCCAGGCCCAGATCCTTGCCGTAGGAGTTGACATTCTGACCCAGCAGCGTCAGGTCCTTGTAGCCCTGCGCGATGAGGCTGCGGCACTCCTCCAGCACGTCCTCGGGCCGGCGGCTGCGCTCGCGGCCGCGCACGTAGGGCACGATGCAGTAGGAGCAGAAATTGTTGCAGCCGTACATGATCGAGACCCAGGCCTTGAGCCGGTTGGTGCGCACCACCGGCAGGCCCTCGGCGATCACGCCGGCGGAGTCGGCCACCGCGTAGACCTTGCGGTGGCGGATCAGCACCCGGTAGAGGTGCTCGGGCAGCTCCCACAGGTGGTGCGGCGAGAAGATGCCGTCCACGTGGCGGTAGCTGTTTTTCATGCGCTCGGAGATCTCGGGCTTGCCCATCATGCAGCCGCAGATGAAGATCTTCTGTCCCTCGTGCCGCCGCTTGGTGTGCACCAGCGCGCCCACGTTGCCGAACACCCGCTGCGCCGCGTGTTCGCGGATGGCGCAGGTGTTGATGACGACGAGGTCCGCGCCCTCGGCGGTGTCGGTAAAGCCGTAGCCGCAGGTCTCCAGAATGCCGCGGATCTGCTCGGAGTCGGCCTCGTTCTGCTGGCAGCCGTAGGTGTCCACAAAGGCCACGGGCGTCTTGCCCTGCTTTTCCCAGAATTCCTTGATATACTGCGCGATCTCCGCCTGCCGCCGAAGCTCAGCCTCAGAAATCACGGTGGTTTTGGTGTTCAATTTGGAGTACCTCCATATTTTGAATGAAAGAATGAAGCCGCTTCGCGAATGAAGAAATGAAGCCGGCTTCGCCTGATTGTGGTATGTTTTAATTCTGCGAATTGAAACATAAATCCAATGTAGGGGCGAGCATTGCTCGCCCGCGGGCGGCCACTGGCCGCCCCTACGATTCAATCCGTCGCGAAAGCGACACCTCAATTCGCGCAGCGGCTTCATTCGCGGCGAAAGCCGCAGCTTCATTCCTTCATTTTTTCATTCCCCAATGACGTCCGCCAGGGCGGTGTCGGTGAGGAAGGTGTCGGTGTTGTAGAGCAGCAGCACGTCTGTGACGTTCTCCTGCTTGACGAGCGTTTCGAGGTTGTCGTAGTAATAGCGCGGGTCGACCATCACGATCTCCTTGAAATACGGCGTCAGAAACTGGATGAAGCAGTTGGCGTAGGAGTCCTTGAGCACCAGCAGCACGCGGCTGCTCTCGGAGGTGGTCTTGATGTCGATGCGCGGATGGTTGCCGCCGAAGAAGACCGTGTACTGGTCCTTCTCCTCCAGCGCGGCGCGGCTGTAGAGCGAGCAGACCGTCCTCTGGCTGTCGCGGTAGTTCACGCTGTACTCCACGTTCCACTTGGGCACGTAGAGCTCGATCGTGTCTTTGGCCGAATGGTCGCCGCTGCGGGAGGCCAGCGTGCCCTGGAACTCGGTCGTGACGGTGTAGATCTCATACTCCGTCTCCGGTGCGATACCCAGGCCCGGGGCCATGGCCTCGAAGGCGTATTTCGCGCCCAGGCTGGTCCAGTGGTGGTCGGTGCGGTAGTAGAGGGCCTCCTTGCTGTGCTCCTTGAGCGCGGCGGTCACGTCCAGAAACTGCACACCCTGCAAAGATGAAGCGATGTTCCGGATGTCGGCCTCCTGGTCGCGCACCGGCGCGCCGGCGGGCAGGCGTTTGGAGAGCACGCAGAAGGCATTGGGCACGGTGCTCATATAGATCTTGAGCTCGGAATGCCGCTTGGCAAAGGCGTTGATGGCCTGCAGATTGCGCGCAAGGGCCTCCTCGTCCGGCTCGCTCGGCACCTGCATCAGGTAGCCGCCGCGGCCGAGGTAGACCCCGCCGTTCTCCTTGGCCCCGAAGAGCCGGGCCCGGGCCAGGTTCAGGCTCATCCAGGTATCGCGCCCGGCGAACTGGTCGGAAAAATGGCTCTCGGTGTCGGAAAAGAAGCTGCCGTCGGCGAGCTTGGCCCCGCTGAGCACCGGCGCCTGGGCCAGCATCCGGTTTTCCTGGTCGGAATAGCTGCGGTCGGGCGTCAGGATCGTCGCCAGATCCAGCAGCAGGATCACAGCCGCGAGGATCGCGGCGACGATCATCCCCAGGCGGGTCTTCTGCGCTCTGGCGCGCTGTTTTGCGCTCCGGGCGCGGTTTTGTCTCTGTTCCACGCTCGTCACCCCCTAGAATTGGAAATAGAGGAAGGAGGAGTAGGTGGCGCTGACCATGGCGGCGATGCACAGGATCAGCAGCACCGCATACCAGGCCACCGACGCGATCTTCGCGCCCGCCGAGGGGCTGCGCAGCAGATTGCCGCCCAGCCTTGCCGGCAGCGGCGTGGCCCCGAGCACCGCGACGATCAGAAGCAGCAGGCTCGAGCCGAGGTAGTAGAGCGTTGCCCCGTTGGCCAGGCCCGCGCTGTGGATGCCGAACATGCAGCCGATCCACGAAAGCGCCGCGCCGAGGCTCGGCGAGAAGAAGAACACCCAGCCGATGCCCACCAGAAGCAGCGTCAGAATGCGCTTGAGCGCCGCGGGCAGGTGCTCGAGCAGGGATTTGAACACGAATTTTTCCAGCAGGAGCAGCAGCCCGTAGTACAGGCCCCAGACGATGAAGGTCCAGTTGGCCCCGTGCCAGATGCCGGTCAGCAGCCAGACGATCAGCAGGTTGCGGATCGTTTTGCCGGTGCCGGCCCGGCTGCCGCCCAGGGGGATATAGACATAGTCGCGGAACCAGGCGCCGAGGGAGATGTGCCATCTGCGCCAGAATTCCGTGATGGAGGTCGAAAGGTAGGGATAGTCGAAGTTCTTCTGGAAGCGGAAGCCGAAGAGCTCGGCCAGGCCGATGGCCATGTCGGAGTAGCCGCTGAAGTCAAAATAGAGCATCAGGGAATACAGCAGCGCGCCGAGCCAGGCGCTCAGCATCGACAGCTGGCCCTGCGGCAGGGCGGTCAGCCCGTAGAAGCTCTTGCCGAGCGCGTCGGCGATCAGCAGCTTCTTGGCAAGGCCCAGGATGAACTTCCTTGCCCCGCTGCCCAGCCGCTCCTTGTTGACGGGGTGGGAGGCAAGCTGCGCCTTGAATTCGTGCCAGGGCACGATGGGGCCGGAGACCAGCTTCGGGAAGAAGCTGACATAGAGACTGAAATTGAGAAAGCTGTCCTCGTTCGGGACCGTGCCCCGATAGACGTCGAACAGATACGAGAGCGTCGAGAAGGTGAAGAACGAAATGCCGATGGGCACCGGCAGGCTCGGGGCCTTGTCCGCCGCGCCGAAGATGCCCAGCAGAAAGCCGAAATACTTATAAAAGCCCAGCAGCAGCAGGTCTACGGCCACGCCGGTGATCAGAGTGATTTTCGCCCCGCGGGCATTGTCCGCGTCCAGCTGCTGCGCAATGCGCCCGGCGGTGAAGTAGTTGAACACCAGAAAGCAGGCCAGCAGCAGCACGCACACCGGCGAGCCCCAGGCGAAGAACACCAGGCTCACCAGAAGCATCACCCAGTGCTTGACCGGCCCCGGCGCGGCAAGGCAGAGCAGCAGGCTCACCGGAAGCAGCAGAAACGGGAAGACCAGATTGTTGAATGCCATCTCGCCACCTCCTTACAGCGCGTCCAGAAAGGCCTGCTTTGCGGCCTCGGACCGGGCGCTCACCACAAAGAGGATGTAGTTCCCCTGCGCCTGGACGACGCTGTGGTTCTCCAGCAGGTCAAACTGCTCGATGCCGTAGCCGTCGAAGCTGTTTTTCTGGGTCTGCAGGCGGCGCTCAACGGCGTCCAGCACGCTCTGCTGCTGCGCCGCGTCCTGCAGCTTGACGATGAGCAGCTCCTCTGCGTCCATGTTGGAGCTGGGGTAGTACAGGCAGACGCCCTCGTAGTCCGACGGCTGCAGGCCGTAGAGCCGCTTGATCATCTGGTTGTCGGCCGGCTGCACGTTGGATGTGTCGAGCTGGGCGACCACCGCGGCGGTCACATCGTCCAGGGCCGCGTCGCTTTCGCGCTCGCCGCCGGCGAGCAGGATCAGCAGCACCACTGCGGCCGCCACCGCAGCCCAGCGCACGATTTCATAGAGCTTTTCCTTCATGGCTCATTCCTCCGCTGCCCCGGCGTTCAAGGCCGCGGCGATCAGGTTGCTGGCCCAATAGGGATAGAACGTGGTCTGCAGGTGGATGCCGTCGGGCCCGTAGAGGTCCATGTGCTCTTTGGCGGTCTGGTCGTTGTTGACAAACACCACGCCGAACTCCTGGCAGGAGGACTCCACGGCGGCGCTGTACTGCGGGATCTCGCGCCACTTTTCCGAGAGGTTGAAGGCCGGGTCCGTGGCCGGCAGGATCGAGCTGATGACCACGGTCGCGTCGGGCAGCTCCCGGTTGAGCTCGGAGACCACCTCCATCATCTCCGCAGCGTATTCCTCCGGCGTGGACCAGAAGCCGATGCTCACGTCGTTGATGCCGTAGCAGAGGAAGATGTAGCTGGGATTGAGGGCCTTGAGGGCGTCAATGTGCTCCGTGACCTTGCGGATCGTGTCGCCGCTGCCGGCAAAGACGCGGCTGTCCTCGAGAAAGCCGTAATAGGAAAAGCCCACGGCGCGGGAGTCGCCCAGAAGCGCGTAGTCCTCAAACAGGGACCAGACGTCGAGCTCGCCCGCGTTCAGCTGGCGGAGCAGCTCCTCCTTCTGGGCGGCCAGCTCGGCCTCCCGGCGTTCCTTGAGCACCTGGTCGACCAGGCCCGGGTCCTTGGCCTCGAGCAGCTCGAGGTAGGCAACGCCCTCCTCCACGGCCTTCTGCTGGGCCTTGGCCCGCTGTCCGGCCGGAATGGAGATGAGCAGCACCACCGTTGCGATCAGCAGCAGCGCGGCCGCCGCGATCAGCAGCAGCCGCCCGCGCACGGCAGGCTGCTTGGTTTTCCGTCTCTGGCGCATTGCGATTCACCCCTTACGTAGTTTTGAAATGAAAAAATGAAAGAACGAAAAAATGAAAAAATTGAGGTGTTTTCAATTTTCCAAATTGAAAACAGAAAAAATTCAATCCATCCCGAAGGGATACCGAAATTCTTTCATTCTTTCATTTTTTCATAATTTCATTTTTTCATGGTTTCATCTGCCCTGCCGCGGCAAGGCTCAGTCGGCGATCAGGTGGAAGCAGCCGTGGATGCCGGCGTCGTTGCCAAGGGTCGCCAGGGCAAAGCGGGTGCCCTTGCTGGCGTGGAAGCGGAATTTTTCAAAATAGGGCCACACGCCGTCGATGAGATCCTGCCCGGCCTTGGACACGCCGCCGCCCAGGACCACCAGCTCGGGGTCGACCATGCAGCAGGCGTCGGCGATCGTCTCGCCCAGGATGGCGAAGGCCTCGTCCAGGATTTCCTTTGCCAGCGCGTCGCCCGCTCTGGCCTCGTCAAAGAGGACCTTGGCCGTGACGCTGTCCTGTTTCCGCAGGCTGGAGGGCTCGTCGTCCTTCGCCAGGCGGCGCCGCGCGAGCATCGCCATGCCGCGGGCGGAGCCGTACTGCTCGGCGCAGCCGTACTTGCCGCAGGAGCAGCGCTCGGTCTCGTCGCGGTTGATGGTCAGATGACCCAGCTCGCCCGCCACGCCGTGCGCGCCGTTGAGAATATGGCCGTTCCAGATAAAGCCGCCGCCGAGGCCGGTGCCGATCGTCACCATGAGCATGGACCGGCTGCCTCTGCCGCCGCCGTCGTAGAACTCGCCGAGGGCGGCCACGTTGGCGTCGTTGCCGGCCTTGACCCTGAGGCCGGTGAGCTTGCCCAGCGTCTCGTGCAGATTGAACACGCCCCAGTTGAGGTTCACGCAGCGGTTGACGTTGCCGTTGTCGTCCACGGGGCCCGGCACGCCGATGCCGATGCCCAGAACGTCGTCGCGGTTGACGCCGAATTCCGCAAGGCAGGCGTCGATGGCCGCCGCGATGTCGGGCAGGATGGCGCTGCCGCCGTTTTCCGGCCGGGTGGGCAGCTCCCATTTTTTCAGGATTTTGCAGCTTTCGTCAAAAAAGCCCAGCTTGACCGTGGTCCCGCCTACATCGGCGCCGAAGATATACTTCATGGAATTTCCTCCTGTATATAATAATTCCAGAATAGTATATCATTCGCTCCGACGCTTTGCAACTTTTTTCTTTACATTTGCATGAATGTTTGATATACTTATTATGTAGTATCTGATATACTCGTTATGCAGCAAAGCCACGACTCGCATATTGTTCAACTATAACAGGAGGTAAACAAAATCTATGGCTTCTAAGATTACATCGGTTCCGTTCCGGGGCACGCCGGAGCAGAAACAGCAGCTGATGAACATGATCAATGAGCTGAAGGATCAGCCCGGCTCCCTGATGCCCATCATGCAGAAGGCGCAGGACATCTACGGCTATCTGCCCATCGAGGTGCAGACCATGATCTCCGACGCGACCGGCGTGCCGCTGGAAAAAATCTATGGCATCGCAACCTTCTATGCCCAGTTCGCGCTGGCGCCCAAGGGCCAGTATCGCTGCTCCGTGTGCCTCGGCACCGCCTGCTATGTCAAGGGCTCCCAGGCCGTGTATGACAAGCTCAGCGAGCTGCTCGGCATCGGCGACGGCGAGTGCACCCCCGACGGCAAGTTCTCGCTCGAATCCTGCCGCTGCGTCGGCGCCTGCGGTCTGGCTCCGGTCATGATGATCAACGACGACGTCTACGGCCGCCTGACCCCCGACATGATCCCCGACATCCTGGCGAAATACTGATTCCTTTTTCGACTGATCCGGCCGCAAGCGGCCAATTATCGGAGGTTTCTTATGAAAATCAGAGAAATCGCTGCCCTGCTCGAGGCGCGGGTGCTCTCGGCTGAGGAGGAGCTCGACGAGGAAGTGCACGAGGTCTTCTGCTGCGACATGATGAGCGACGTGCTGGCCTTCGGCACCAATCAGTCCGTGCTGATCACAGGCCTGCTCAATCCCCAGGTCGTGCGCACGGCCATGATGCTGGATATGCACTGCATCGTCTTCATCAACGGCAAGGAGCCCACCCCCGAGATCGTCTCTCTGGCTGACGCCAACAGCATCGTCACCATGGTCACGGAGCTCCCCATGTTCTCCGCCGCCGGCCGTCTGTTCGACACCGGCGAGTTCGACACCGGAGAATAGTCCCATGTCTGCGCTCTCATTTCACTTCGACATCGACGGCGAGGATTTCTCCTCCGCCGGCGAGGCCTCTGTGGCCGTCAAGAAAAAGCTGCGTCAGCTGGGCTTCCCCTCCGACGTGATCCGCCGCTGCTCCATCGCAATGTACGAGGGCGAGATCAACATGGTCATCCACGCCAACGGCGGCACCGCCGACGTGCTCGTGGAGCCCGACAAGATCACCATGATCCTCGAGGACCACGGTCCCGGTATCCCGGATGTGGAGCTCGCCATGAAGGAGGGCTATTCCACCTCCACCGAGCAGATCCGCAACATGGGCTTCGGCGCCGGCATGGGTCTGCCGAACATGAAGCGCTACACCGAGAGCCTGGAGATCGACACCAAGGTCGGGGTAGGCACGAAGCTGACCATGGTGGTCTGTGTGTAGGTGTTCGGAAGGCGAGAGGCAACAGATAAAAGGCAATAGGTAATAGGCAGTAGGCAATAGGAGAACGAGTTCCCAAATGTGTCATTCTGAGCGCAGCGAAGAATCTGAAAAACCGCATCGCCTGAAGCACTTGGATTCTTCGCCGCAAAGCGCCTCAGAATGACATGACGGTTGGCTTTCTGCTGTTTGTGCGGCGCACATCGGCGGGCGAGCACTGCTCGCCCCTACGCAGGAACTCCTCACTCCTCGCTCTATGTCCTGTCCCTCGCAGCCGGACAAGCAAGGCTTGTCCCTACACTCTCCTCTCTGCGTTGCCGGACAAGCAAGGCTTGTCCCTACACTTTCCACTTTCCACTGTCCGCTTTCCACTAACCCCTGACCCCTGACCCCTAACCCCTGATCCCTGATCCCTGATCCCTGATCCCTGATCCCTAACCCCTGATCCCCGCATTCAAACCCAACAGGAGGACTCCCCATGGCTTCTTTTCACCATTCTGTGTCCCTGGATGCGCACAAGTGCATCGGCTGCACCTCCTGTCTGCGTCAGTGTCCGACCGAGGCCATCCGCATCCGGGACGGACGCGCGGTGATCCGCTCGAACCTCTGCATCGACTGCGGCCGCTGCGTCCGCGTGTGCCAGCACAAGGCAAAGCGCGCGGTCTTCGACCGGCTGAGCGAGATCGATCCCAAGTTCAAATGGCGCATTGCGCTGCCGGCGCCCTCGCTCTACGGGCAGTTCGACGAGCTCACCGAGGTGGGCGATCTGCTGCAGAACCTGCTCGAGCTCGGCTTTGACGACGTCTATGAGGTCGCCCGCAGCGCGGAGATCATCTCCGAATGCACCCGGCGCTACATGCGAAAGCCCGATATCATCAAGCCGGTCATCAGCTCGGCCTGCCCGGCCATCGTCCGGCTCATCCGCATCCGCTTCCCCGAGCTGTGCAACCACGTGCTGCCGATTCTGCCGCCGGTGGAATACGCCAGCCGCGCGGCCAAGCTCGAGGCCGTCAAAAATCACCCCGAGCTCAAGCCGGAGGAAATCTGCACGGTCTTCATCAGCCCGTGCCCGGCAAAAACGAGCTACGCCAAAAACGGTCTGAGCCAGACCAAGAGCACGATCGACTATGTCGTGTCCATGACCGACATCTATCGGCGGCTCTCCGGCCGGCTGGGCAAAACCAAAGAAATCACCATGAAGAGCAAGTCCGGCATGGCCGGCGTCAAGTGGGCCAGCTCCGGCGGCGAGGCCGAAGGCCTCTACTCCGACCGCTATCTGGCCGCCGACGACATGGACAACGCCATCCAGGTGCTCGATGCCATCGAGAACGGCAAGCTGCCGGCGCTGGAATTTGTCGAGCTCAACGCCTGCCCGGGCGGCTGCGTGGGCGGCGCGGCGACCGTGGAGAACCCCTACATCGCCAAGGCCCGGCTGCTCTCGTTCAAGCACAAGCTTCCCAATTACCGCAACTATCTGCATTTAGAGGACAAAAAGCCCGATTTCATCCCGCAGGATGCGATGGTGGACAACCCCATCCTCGACTATGTGCCGCCCGAGCGCTTCAGCGACGACCGCTTCGAGGCCATGCGCATGATGGCCGAGATGGATGAGATCTACGAGCTGCTGCCGCAGATCGACTGCGGCTCCTGCGGCGCCCCCACCTGCCGGACCTTCGCCGAGGACGTGGTCAAGGGCGAATGCCGGCTCGAGGACTGCATTGTCCTGCTCAAGAAAAAGCTGCAGGAACAGGAGGAACACACATGACCGTACAGGAACTGGCCGAACGGCTCAGCCTCACGCCGATCTGCGTTGCAGAGCCCGACCGCGAGGTCGAGGGCGGCTACATCGGCGATCTGCTCTCCTGGGTCATGGGCAACGCCCAGTCCGGCGACGCCTGGATCACCATCATGTCCAACGACAACGTGGTGGCCGTGGCGGTGCTGACCGACGTGGCCCTGGTCATCCTCTCCGAGGGCGTGACGCTCGACGAGCGCGTGCGCGGCCTGGCGGAGAAAAAGGGCGTCAACATCTACACGACGCCGCTGTCCTCCTTTGCCATCGGCGCAAAGGTGGCGGCGCTGCTATGAACCGCTACGTCTACGACCTGCATCTGCACTCCTGCCTCTCGCCCTGCGCCGACGACGACATGACCCCGGCCAACATCGCGGGCATGGCGGCGCTGTGCGGCATCGGGCTGCTGGCGCTGACCGACCACAACAGCTGCGGCAACTGCGCAGCCTTCCTCACGGCCTGCCGGCAGTACGGCATCGTGGGCGTGCCGGGCATGGAGCTGACCACGGCGGAGGAGATCCACCTGGTCTGCCTCTTCCCCACGCTCGAGGCGGCGACCGCCTTTGACGCGGCCGTGCAGCAGCAGCGGATGAAGATCAAAAACAAGCCCGCGGTCTTCGGCAACCAGATCTATATGGACGCGCAGGACGGCGTTCTGGGCGAGGAGCCGAATCTGCTCATCCCGGCCACGCGGCTTTCCATCGAGGACGCCACGGCCCTGGCTCTGGCGCACGGCGGGGCGGCCTACCCTGCCCACATCGACCGGCCCTCCAACGGGATCATCGGCATTCTGGGCGCGCTGCCCGAGCGGCCGTACTTCCCGACGCTGGAGCTCAACGACGCGGCCAACATCCCGGCCTACCGCGAGAAATACGGCCTGCAGGACCGCCGGATCCTCTGCTCCTCCGATGCCCACCACCTGTGGGACATCCGCGAGCAGAATCTGTCGATCGAGCTCGACGACGAGCCATACAGCTCGGCCCGGGTCCGGCAGGCGCTGATTGACCTGCTGCGCAGGTCAGTGAATAGTGAATAGGGAATAGGGAATAGTGAATAGTTGATGGATTTTTCATTTTGCAAAATGAAAAATGAATTCAATTCGTCCCGAAGGGACACCTCCACTTTCCACTTTCCACTTTTCATTTTCCACTCTCGCGGGCGAGCACTGCTTGTCCCTATGAAAGGAAGGATGCGAATGAAGGAACTCTCCCTCAACATCCTGGATATCGCGAAGAACTCGGTCAAGGCCAAGGCCACGCGGATTGAGATCCGCATCGACGAGACCGATGGCCGGCGGACGCTGACGATCCGGGACAACGGCTGCGGAATGCCGCCGGAGATGGTCGCCACGGTGACCGATCCCTTCACCACCTCGCGGACCACGCGGCCCGTCGGCATGGGCCTGCCGCTTTTGAAGCTGGCGGCTGAGCAGGCCGGCGGCACACTCACGGTCACCTCCTCCCAGGGCGAAGACCACGGCACCGTCGTCACGGCCAGCTTCGATATGAACAACATCGACTGCGTGCCCCTGGGCGACTACGCCGGCTCCATGGTGACGCTCATCCAGGGCAGCCCGGAGATCGACTTTTCATTCCACTATCACCGCCAGGAAGGCGATATCACTCTGGACACCGCGCAGATGCGCGAGATCCTCGGCGATGTCCCGCTCGACACCCCGGACGTCCTGGTCTGGGTCTACGAGAGCCTGACAGAGCCTGCAGAATAGCAAACATCGTCATAGGGGCGATTCACGGATCGCCCGAAGCCGCACCCGGGCGACCCGTGAATCGCCTCTATGACGTAAAAATTTCAGCAACAATTTTAATGAAACCATATAAGGAAAGGAACGTACTATGAAAACTTTGGCGGAACTTCAAGCCATCCGGGATCGGATGAAGGACAGCGTTACCATGCGCAGCGGCACCGGCGAGATCCGCGCCGTGGTCGGCATGGCGACCTGCGGCATCGCGGCCGGCGCCAGACCCGTGCTCGCGGCCCTGGTCGAGGAGGTCAACAGACTCGGCCTCACCGACAAGGTCACCGTGACCCAGACCGGCTGCATCGGCATCTGCCGCTACGAGCCCATCGTTGAGGTCTACCAGGCCGACAAGGAAAAGGTCACCTACGTCAAGATGACCCCAGAAAAGGCGCGCCGGATCGCTGAGGAGCATCTTCAGGGCGGCAAGGTCGTCGAGGAATACACCATCGGCGCGGCCGAGAACGCATAAGGAGGAACGTTTATGATTCGATCCCATGTACTGATCTGCGGAGGCACCGGCTGTACCTCCTCCGGCAGCATCGCCGTCAAGCAGCGTCTGGAGGAAGAGCTCAAGGCCAAGGACCTGCAAGGTGAAATCAAGGTCGTTCAGACCGGCTGCTTCGGCCTGTGCGCCCTGGGCCCCGTCATGATCGTCTACCCCGAAGGCACCTTCTACAGCCACGTCACGCCCGAGGACGTCCCCGAGATCGTCGAGGAGCACCTGCTCAAGGGCCGTATCGTCACCCGCCTGGAATACAAGGAAGGCGCCGAGATCACCCAGCCCGGCGAGAACGTCTCTTTGAGCGACACCAACTTCTACAAGTCCCAGATGCGTGTGGCGCTGCGGAACTGCGGCGTCATCAACCCCGAGAACATCGACGAGTACATCGCCCGCGACGGCTACATGGCCCTGGGCAAGGTCCTCACCGAAATGACCCCGGACGACGTCATCCAGGTCCTGCTCGACTCCGGCCTGCGCGGCCGCGGCGGCGCCGGCTTCCCCACCGGCCTGAAGTGGAAGTTCGCCAAGGGCTATGAAAACGACCAGAAGTACGTCTGCTGCAACGCCGACGAGGGCGACCCCGGCGCGTTCATGGACCGCTCCGTGCTCGAGGGCGACCCCCACGCCGTGCTCGAGGCCATGACGATCGCCGGCTACACGATCGGCGCATCCCAGGGCTACATCTACGTCCGTGCCGAGTACCCCATCGCAGTCAAGCGTCTGCAGATCGCCATCGACCAGTCCCATGCGTACGGCCTGCTGGGCGACAACATCATGGGCACCGGCTTCAAGTTCGACATCGGCCTGCGCCTGGGCGCCGGCGCGTTCGTCTGCGGCGAGGAAACCGCGCTCATGACCTCCATCGAGGGCAACCGCGGCGAGCCCAGACCCCGTCCTCCGTTCCCCGCGGAAAAGGGCCTGTTCCAGAAGCCTTCCATCCTCAACAACGTCGAGACCTGGGCACCGAGAAGTCCAAGGGCACCAAGGTCTTCGCCCTGGGCGGCAAGATCAAGCACACCGGCCTGGTCGAGATCCCCATGGGCACTCCGCTGCGCAAGGTCATCGAGGAGATCGGCGGCGGCATCCCCAACGGCAAGAAGTTCAAGGCTGCCCAGACCGGCGGCCCCTCCGGCGGCTGCATCCCCGCCTCCCTGATCGACACCCCGCTGGACTATGAGAGCATGGCAGCCATCGGCTCCATCGTCGGCTCCGGCGGTCTGATCGTCATGGACGAGGACAACTGCATGGTCGACATCGCGAAGTTCTTCCTGAAGTTCACGGTGGACGAGTCCTGCGGCAAGTGCACCCCGTGCCGCATCGGCACCAAGCGTCTGCTTGAGCTGCTCGAGAAGATCACCGACGGCAAGGGCACCCTCGAGGACCTCGACAAGCTCGAGGAGCTCTGCTACTACATCAAGGCCAACGCTCTGTGCGGCCTGGGCCAGACGGCCCCGAACCCCGTCCTCTCCACGCTGCGCTACTTCCGCGACGAGTACGTCGCTCACGTGGTAGAAAAGCGCTGCCCGGCCGGCGTCTGCAAGCACCTGCTGCGCTTCGTGGTGGACAAGGACAAGTGCATCGGCTGCGGCATGTGCATGCGCAACTGCCCCGCCTCGGCCATCAGCAAGACCGATTACATTGCCACCGGCCACAAGCTGCCTTCCGTCGAGATCGACCCGAACAAGTGCGTCAAGTGCGGCGTCTGCATGGACAACTGCAGATTCAAGGCCATCAGCAAGCAGTAAGGAGGACAGTAGCATGGAAGAATATACCATTAAAATTAACGGCATCGAGGTGACCGCGCCCAAGGGCACGACCATCCTCCAGGCTGCCAGAAAAGCCGGCATCACCATCCCCACGCTTTGCTACCTCAAGGAGATCAACGAGATCGGCGCCTGCCGCATCTGCGTGGTCGAGGTCAAGGGCGCCCGCGGTCTGTGCGCCGCCTGCGTCTACCCCATCGCCCCCAATATGGAGGTCTTCACCCACTCCCCCAAGGTCGTGGAGTACCGCAAGAGAACCCTTGAGCTGCTGCTCTCGGACCACAACTGCTCCTGCCTGAGCTGCGTGCGCTCCGGCGAGTGCGAGCTGCAGACCCTGTGCCGCGAGTACGGCGTGGAGAGCGAGACCGCCTTCGAGGGCGAGAAGAACCCCTCCGAGCTCGATGAGTCCGCGGTCCACATGGTCCGCGACAACTCCAAGTGCATCCTCTGCCGCCGCTGCGTCGCCGCCTGCGAAAAGACCCAGGGCATCGGCGTCATCGGCGCCAACGAGCGCGGCTTTGCCACCCACATCTCCAGCGCCTTCGAGATGGGCCTGGGCGAGACCTCCTGCGTCTCCTGCGGCCAGTGCATCGCCGTGTGCCCCACCGGCGCGCTGTATGAGAAGTCCTGCATCGACGACGTGTTCAAGGCCATCAACGACCCGACCAAGTACGTGGTCGTGCAGACCGCGCCGGCCGTCCGCGCCGGCCTGGGCGAGGCCTTCGGCCTGCCCATCGGCACCCCCGTGCAGGGCAAGCTGGCCGCTGCCCTGAGAAGACTCGGCTTCGACAAGGTCTTCGACACCAACTTCGGCGCCGACCTCACCATCATGGAGGAGGCCAACGAGTTCATCGAGCGCGTCCAGAACGGCGGCAAGCTGCCGATCATCACCTCCTGCTCCCCCGGCTGGGTCAAGTTCTGTGAGCACTACTACCCCGAGTTCACCGAGAACCTCTCCAGCTGCAAGAGCCCCCAGCAGATGCAGGGCGCGATCACCAAGAGCTACTTCGCAGAGAAGATGGGCATCGACCCGAAGAGCATCGTCTCTGTCTCCGTCATGCCCTGCACCGCCAAGAAGTTCGAGATCGGCCGCGACGACCAGTCCGGCGCCGGCCTGCCCGACATGGACTACACCATGACCACCCGTGAGCTCGCCCGCATGATCAAGCGCGCCGGCATCCGCTTCCTGGATCTGCCCGACGAGGACTTTGATCATCCCCTGGGCTCCGGCACCGGCGCAGCCGTCATCTTCGGCGCCACCGGCGGCGTCATGGAAGCGGCCCTTCGTACTGCGGTCGAGAAGCTCACCGGCGAGACCCTCGAGCGGCCTGACTTCCAGGAGGTCCGCGGCACCGACGGCATCAAGGAAGCGACCTACAACGTCGCGGGCATGGACGTGAACATCTGCGTCGCCTCCGGCCTGAAGAACGCGGCCAAGGTGCTCGACATGGTCAAGTCCGGCGAGAAGAACTACCACTTCATCGAGATCATGGCCTGCCCCGGCGGCTGTGTCAACGGCGGCGGTCAGCCCCAGGTCCCGGCCTCGGTCCGCAACTTTGTGGACATCCGCGCCGAGCGCGCCAAGGTCCTCTACGGCTACGACGCGGCCAACACGCTCCGCAAGAGCCACGAGAACCCCGACATCATCGAGCTCTACGAGAACTACCTGGGCAAGCCCGGCTCCCACAAGGCCCACGAGCTGCTCCACACCAGCTACGTCAAGCGCACCGTGAACAAGCAGTTCTGATTGTCTATTAAAAATTTTACTCTGTGAAACAAAAGCTCCGCCCCGGATTCTCCGGCGCGGAGCTTTTGTGCGAGTTGCGTGTAGGATTCAGGGGTCAGGGGCTAGTTGGCAGAGGCCAGTTGAAAGTTGACAGTGGAAAGTGGAGCGTGTAGGGACAAGCCTTGCTTGTCCGGCTGCTGTGCGCATCGAGGCAAATGCATTCGTTCCGAATGCCGGGACGTCGAGGACGCCGTCCCCTACAACAGCAAAGGGCTGCCTCGCACCTGTAGGAGCCGGTGCCTCGACGGCCCGCTGTACAAAAGGTGAATAAACTGATTCGCCTGGCGGCGAATGCGTTCGTGCCGAACGCCGGGCGGCTGATAGCCGCCCCTACAGCGGCAAAGGGGTGCAGCACATCGTCGGGGCACTTTTGCCGGTCGGGTGCTTCTTTGCCGGGCGGGCACTTTTGCCGGTTGGGCGCTTTTGCCGGGCGAGGCACTTTTGCCGGTTCGGCGCTTCTTTGCCGGGCGGGCACTTTTGCCGGCTGGGACGCTAATCCCGGCTGGGGCGGCTCTTTCACGGCATGAAAAACCCGGGCAGCGGGGCTGTCCGGGTTTTTGGCTTGTTTATTCGCCCTTCTGGTAGGCCACCACGATCCGGCGGTTGGGTTCGGTGCCGGTGGAGTAGGTGGTCACGTCGGGGTAGCTCTGCAGCGCGGCGTGGATCACGTGGCGCTCATAGGCGTTCATCGGCTCGAGCGTCATGTTGCGCTTGTAGCGCACGGCCTTGGCGGCCATCTTCGTGGCCAGGTGCTGCAGCGCCTCTTCCCGCTTGCCGCGGTAGTTCTCCGCGTCGATGCTGATGCGGGTGCGCTTGTTGGAGTCCTTGTTGATGGTGTAGTTGGCAAGATGCTGGATCGCGTCCAGGGTCTCGCCGCGGCGACCGATCAGCACGCCCAGATCGTCGCCGGTCAGCTCCACATAGATGGTGTCGCTGTCCTTGCGGCTGGCATGGGGCACCGCGTCGGAGCCCATGCGCTCAAGCAGGCCCTTGAGGAAGACCTCGACGGTCTCTTCCAGGGAGCCGGCCTCGGCGGGGGCGTATTCCTTTGCAGGCTGCGCCGGCTTCTGCGCCGGGGCGGCCTTCTTGGGGGCCTCCTGCTTTCTGGGGGCCTCGGCCTTCTTGGGGGCTTCCTTCTTGGGCGCGGCCTGCGGCTTCCTGGCAGGCTGCTCGACAGCCGGCTTCTCCGCGGGCATTTCCAGCGGCTTTTCCAGCTTGGGCGCCTGCTTCTTGGGCTTGCGGGAGGCGCTGGTCAGGGCGGGGGCGGGCTTGGGCGGCTCCTCATCGGGCACCTCGTAGCTGACCTCCACCTTGGCCGGGCTCGCGCCGATGCCGAGGAAGCCGGTCCGTGCGTTTTCCAGCACCTGGACCGACACGCTGTCGCGGTCGAGACCCAGCTGCTCCAGCGCGGCTGCGATCGCCAGATCGATCGTCTTGCCGGTGGTTACAATGCTTTTATTCATAAATGTCGTTTACTCCTCGTTGTTCTCGTCGTAGCGGTCGGCGCGATAGGCTCTGCCGCGGCGGTAGGGCCGGGTCTGGTCGGCGGGATCGACTTCGGCGTTCTCGCCGTTCTTCTCGCGGAGCTTGGCCTGGTAGGCGGCCTCCTTGGCGGCCTGCTCCTGGCGCTGCTTCTGCTCGAGCCGCTTCTTGCTGGTGTTGGCAGTGATGCCCTCGGGGTTCTGCGCGCGCTTTTCGGCGCGGATGCGCTCGCGCTCGGCCTCCAGCGCGTCCTCCTTCGCCTTGCGCTCCTGCTTGATGCGGTCCTCTTCGTCGTAGACCTTCTTGAAGTGCTTGGTCAGGAAGTAGTCCTGGATGGTGCGGATGATGCCCTGCACGCCCCAGTAGATGGACAGGCCGGCCGGGGCCACAAAGCCGATGTAGACCGACATCAGGGGCATCATGAGGTTCATCATCTGGTTGGTCTGGTTGCTCTGCTTGGCCATGTTCTCGTCATACTCGCCGTTCTTGTCGGTGATGACGGAGTTGTTCATCTTCTGGCTGATGAGCATCGAAGCCCAGCTGACTCCGCCGGAGAGCAGCGGCAGCAGGAACTGGCCGATGGAGTTCCACACGCCGTTCATGTCGAAGTACTTCCAGAACATGAGATGCGGGATGGTGGCAAGCTCAACGCCGGCCAGCCGCGTGTTCATGGCGACAATGTTCGGCGAGATGGCAGCCAGCTCGTCCTTCAGCTGGCCCAGGAAGGGCAGGGCCTGCAGCTGCCAGTAGAAGCTGGTGACATCCAGCTTGGACAGGGCGCTGCCCTCGGCGGCGCTCTGGCTGGCGCGGACCAGCACGTTCTGGATCTGGCCGATCGTGGCGGGGCTCACGTCGCCATGGAACATCAGCCAGGTGATGGGCTCGCGGATGATGTAGTACAGCGGGAGCAGCAGCAGCATCGGCAGGAGGGACCAAAGACAGCCCGAGCAGCCGCCCGTGCCCTCTTCCTTGTAGAGCTTGTTGACCTCCTCCTGGTACTTCTGCTTGTCGTCGCCGTACTTGGCCTCGAGGGCCTTGACCTGCGGGGTCAGGCGGGACATCTTCATCATGCTCTTCTTGCTCATCACGGTCGTCGGGAACAGGATGATGAGGACGATGATCGCGAACAGGATCAGCGCCAGGCCGTAGTTCTGGGTGAAGTCATAGAGCCAGCGCAGCAGATAGGAAAACGGCAGCTTGACATAGTCAAACAGGTCCATCTTCACCTCGGTGGAGAGGGTTTCGAGGTTGACGGTGCCGTCCTCCAGCAGGTTGTTGGCAGCGGGGTTGGTGTTGGTACAGCCCGAAAAGAGCAGCAGGCACAGCGTCACGACCGCAAGCAGAAGGGCGAGCGTGCGCTTGTGTGTCAGCCTGGTGGGGTTGCGGTTTTCTTTCATACGTAATTCTCCAAATTCGTACGGTTTTCGCGGGGTTTGTGTGGGGTTACGGAATGTCTCGCTGATTTCCTGATTTGCTTTGCCAGTTACGGCACAGGATCAAAGTAGTCGCCTTTGTTGAACGGATTGCAGCGGCACAGCCGCCGGGCAGCGAGCCAGCCGCCCTTGACCGGGCCGTATTTCTCGATGGCCTCGACCGCGTACTGGCTGCAGGTGGGAGAAAAGCGGCAGCGCGGCGGCAGGCCAGGGGAAATGCCCTTCTGGTAGACGCGGATGGCGCCGATCATGACCTTCTTAACCATTTTTCTGTACCAGCTTGAGCTCGGCGCATTGCTTCAAAAACGCCTTTTCCAGTTTGGCAAATTCTGCCGTCACGCAGCGCGAACGCGCCACCAGGATCACGTCGTAGCCGCGCTTGAGCTCGCCCTCATGCAGGCGGTAGCACTCGCGCAGGCGGCGGCGGGCCCGGTTTCGCACGACCGCGTGGCCGAGCTTGGTGCTGGCCGTGACGCCGAGGCGGTTCTGGCCGGTGCCGTTTCGCATGGCGTAGACCACGAGAAAAGGCCCCACGGCATTCTTGCCCCGGGCATAGAGCTTGCGAAAGACATGATTTTGTTTTAGTGCAGAAGTAAACTCCACGAAACCGTCCCTTTCGCACACGATCGTAGTGGCCGATGCCCACATCGGCCATAATGCCCTTTCATACCTTCCGCCGTCGGATGGCCGATGTGGGCATCGGCCACTACGGGCAGCTGCAGGGGCAGATAGCAGCAACGGGGCGAACGGATCTGCATCCATCCACCCCGAACGCTTCAATCCAGCGGTTGCCTTTTCCCAGCGATTGTGCTGTGAAATCCAATCAACAAATTACGCAGACAGAACTTTTCTGCCCTTTGCACGGCGGGCGGCGAGAACCTTGCGGCCGTTGCGGGTCGCCATTCTCTTTCTGAAGCCGTGAACTTTGGATCTGTGACGCTTTCTGGGCTGATAGGTACGCAGCATTGGGTACACCTCCTGTAAAGAATATGCTCAACAGCTGTCTCCAGCCGCAGCGAGTAAGTTTGGTCGGGGCAAATATGCCCCTGCATGCTCATACGGCCTACATTATAACCGAAATAGCCGTATTTTGTCAACTGTTTTTTTATTTTCTGGGCATCGGCCACTACGAATTGCCTTGTCGGTTGCCTGCATCGCGGGACGTCGAGGACGCCGTCCCCTACGTCTCTCCTATTGCCTAACCCCTATTCCCTATTCACTCTTCCCTCTTCCCTCAGCTTCACTTCACCCGCACAAAGTTGCCCACCGTCGCGTTGACGGAGGTGATGTAGGCGAAGCTGCCGGGGAAGCTCGAGATGATGCGCTCGACGTCGGCGATCTGCCGCTTGTTGACGATGCAGATCACCAGACTCTTCTGCATGTGCGTGTAGGCGCCCTCGGCCGAGAGCAGGGTCACGCCGTGATGCAGCTGTCCCATGAGCTCACCGGCCATCTCCTCGGGCCGGTCGGTGACGATCTCGAACTTGAGGGCGGCATGGTAACCCTTGAGCACCGAGTTTGCCACGGTGGAGGTCACAAAGCCGTAGACCAGGCAGCAGATCACGGGCTCGAACTTGTAATTAAAGACGAAATACGAGGTCGCAGCGATCGCGGCGTTGATCGAGAAGGTCACCCAGACCATGTTGTACTCCGGCCGCTTGTGGTGGACCATCTCGCCCACGATGTCGATGCCGCCG
>CADBKF010000027.1 GCA_902795195.1 Oscillospiraceae bacterium | reverse complement strand
TTTGAACTACCTCAAGAACCAGTGGCCTACGTTGATAACCTATCTGGAAGACGGCCGCATTGAGCTCAGCAATAACCGCGCCGAGCGCAGCATTAAGCCTTTCGTGATCTCTCGGAAAAACTTCCTGTTCGCCAATACCACAAACGGGGCCCAGAGCTGCGCGGTCCTGTTCAGCCTGATTGAGACAGCAAAGGAAAACCACCTTGATCCGTGTCGCTATCTCACCTGGGTCCTGAAGGAAGCGCCGAAGCGCAGCTGCTCTGACCCGGATTGGGCGCAGACGCTGACCCCGCAGAACGCCCCGCCGGATTGCCGCTAAACCAAATCTTGTACATGGAGCCTGCCAACCGCAGGCCCCTTTTCTACGTTCATTTGACGCTTACGATTTGAACATTGTCCCTGATTATAAAAGTCCCCAAAATGAACATTTACTATTTTGTTCAGCCCGGCAAGAAATTGAATATTATCCCTCGGTTCGGCAGGGAAAGCATAGATTTGAACATTATACCTCGGCTGTCCTGCGTACACCGCATCGAGAGATCGGCTCGACCGGGGAAATTGAGCAGCGGTTCCGCTGGAATTGAGCAATGGCACCGCCCGAATTGAGCAGTGCCACCGCTCAGGTTGAATATTGACAGACTACATATGCTCGGGTATCCTAAACTTGCTTTTAGCCATCGCGGAGGATCGTTGTTGGCGTCGGGAGTTCGCAGCCAAATTATGTCGGGAGTAACGGACCAATAATTGTCGGAAACCACAGAGCCAATTTTTGGAAAATGCCAACAACCCGGTATTCGTTCTAGATTATTCTTCTGTAGTTACTACCGGCTCAACAGCCCGTACCTTGCCGGTTTGCAGCGAGACCGTCTCCAGCTTCTTACCCCGGAAACTCTCGCCGCGCAGCTTGAAAACCGTGGCGTAGTCAAAGATCCGGTCCAGCGCACAGAGCAGGGTGGCGTCCTCATCTGCAAATTGCGTTCTTCAACGGCCACTGGTGCGGCCATGAACGGCCACGGTGCGGCGTCAGCGGCCGCATCAATTTGCAAAACCTTATGCCGCGAAAGGCTCTTGACATGAGTAGCGCATGATAGGCTTTTTGCCATGGCAAACACGCAAAAAAGCGCTGTTTTGCCTCTTTGCCATGAAATCATGCGCGATGGAGGCTCGTGTCAAGAGCACCGTGGAATAATGTTTTGCATCCGGCCGTTGACGCCGCCGAACGATCGCTGGACACCGCACCAGTGGCCGTTGGGGTCCGCAGATTGCACCTCATCAAAATCCTCGCGCCACAGGGCTGGATTCTTGTTACTGGTAAAAATCATATTGAAGCTGCCTTCCTTGTTGTAGCGCCGGTCAATCAGGTCAAAGAACAGCCTGGTGTTCTCCCGGTCAAAGGCACAGTGCCCAATCTCGTCCACAATCAGGCAGCTGGGACGAACCAAGGCGCTGAGGCAGGAATCCGTCTTGCCGGAACGCCTGGCCATTGTGAAACGGTCCCGCAGCTCTGAGACCTTAATGAAGTAGGTCTTCATTCCGTGCTGGCAGCAGGCATAACCAAACGCCTGGGCCAGATGCGTCTTACCTGTGCCCGCCGGACCAATAAAGGCCAGATTCCGGTGAGAATAGATTGCCGCCAGTGACGGCAGCGCTTTCAGCCGGTCAACGTCCTTGCCTTTGAGCAGAGAGAAGTCGAAGTTGTCAAAGGTTTTTGGCTCTTTCGTGGGCAGACGGCTCATTTTCAGCAGCGTCAGTACTGTGGTTTGCTGTTTCTTTTCCCTGAGATAGGAGAAGACGGCCCGCACCACCTCAATCGCTTCCTCGGAAAGGCCGTGGTCCTCCGCAAAGCCTGCGAATTCCTCCGAGGAAAAGTCCAGCTTCAATACGGCCGCTGCCTGTGCAATCGTCTCAAAGGCTGTCTCGTTCATTCCAGCTCCTCCTCGTCAAAGTCAAACTTGGCAAAGGAGAGATCGCTCTGCGGCCTGGGAAGCTGGAGGATTTGGGTTCTGACCGGCATGGTCGGAAACTCCTCCGGCTGTGGAAGCTCCTCGTACTGCCCCTCACAGAAGCTGTCCTTGCGGCTCCACGTCACATTGTGCGTGACCAACAGAATCCGCAGATCCGCTGAGTAGATGTACAGCGTGTCGCCACTGCGGGAGATCCGGGCTGTTGCGCCGGGATAGCTGTACGGAACACCGAAGCGGCGGCCTTCGTAGTTCACAAAGCCGTCAAAGGAGATTTTGCGCTCCGGGCAAAGATAAAACCGTACCGCGTCCGTCTTTGGAAGCTCTCGCAGCCGGGCGGCGCAAGCCTGCATATGGATCTGCTGCGGCACGCCGTCAATCGCCCTGTGGTAGACGTTGTTCTGGCGATTGCACCAATCCAGCGCCTGCCAGTTCAGATCGGTAATATTGCTGAACACCCGGTCGGCAAGGAAATTGTCCTTTACAAAGCGGATAAGGCGCTCGACCTTGCCATTCGTGAACGGATGCCGCGGCTTGCAGAGCTTCGTTTCAAAGCCGACCGTTTTCATAAAGACCTCGTAGTCTTTCTGCCAGACCGGGTGTCCGTCCAGGTCTCGGTGTAGGACCACGCTTTTCATGTTGTCGGTCAGAACGAATCTCGGGATGCCCATGTGCTGAAAGGCATGGACCATGCCAATAAAGAGATTTTCCTGCCTGGCGTTGGGGAAGAATTCAACGTATCGCTGCCCGCAGTGGTGGCAGATCATAGCAAGGCACGCCACGCGGAAGGTGTAGCTGTCGTAGTCCAGGACGTCGGTGAAGCCCCAATCCATTTGAAATGCCTCACCGGGTGCCGTCGAATACCGGCAGCCACGATTTCCCTGAGGCGCAACCTGCTGCCGCTTGGCCGGAATGAGATGCTTATGCGCAGCGATATATTCCTTTACGATCGTTGCGCCGCCCTCAAATCCGGCTTGCCTCAGCCGTTCCAGAATCACAGAGGAATTCTTGATTCCCTGTTTCAAAAGTGCGTCAATCATGCCGGTATAGCCGCTGAGTTTCGTAATCTTGTGCTTGCTGCCCTTGGTGATGCGGGGAAGATCCTGAAAGCCGTTCCGCTTGAGGCGGCGAAGTTTTCCGCGTGATATGCCGCACCGCCTTTCCAGCTCGGCCAGATTGATCCGTTCCAAGGAGAAAGAATTTCCTTGCTCCCTCTTCATTTCTTCAATGGCTTGTGTTATACTAATCACAGAGCCATTACTTGTTAACTCTTTCATCATGCTCCTTCCTACTGGGTTGTTGGCACTTTCCAGTATACAGAGCGTGAAAGAGTTATGGTAGTGGCTTTTTCTTTTCCGCCTACGTTTGGTCGTTATCTCCCGACATTTGGGGGTTAGTTACTCCCGACCCGAACAAAACCAATATATGGGGGTTATCCCCGAATTAAGCCTTGGAAGATCATCACCGGCTCCTGCGGCGGTATGTTCCTGACCGATCACGAGCCGATTGTGAGCCCGGAGCTTTTTGACTAGGTGCAGGAGGTCATGAACCGAGGCATCCTGGTTTCTCGCAAGCGGCTCAGCGAAGAGGAACAGGACTTTTTGAAGGGAGGAGAACGCTTTGTCGAAAACAGTAACGAGAATTGAGCAGCCGAAGATCGTAAGCAGAAAGCGGGTTGCCGCCTACTGCCGCGTGAGCACGGACCATAAGGCGCAGCTGGAAAGTCTGGAGAACCAGATAGAGACCTTCCGGTTCCGGGCAGTGCAGCGTGGGGACTGGGATCTTAAAAATGTGTATGTGGACGAAGGCCTGAGCGAAACTTTGGTGAAGGTGAAGGGCAGAGTCCAGTTCCAGCAGATGATCGAGGACTGCAAAGCCGGAGAAATCGACTACATCATCACCAAGAGCATCAGCAGATCTGCCAGAAACACGGTCGACACCCTTCGGACGGTGCGAGATCTGCAAAGTCATGGTGTTCAGGTCTTCTTCGAGAAGGAAGGGATCGACACAGCGACGCCCTTTCTGAGATGGTGCTGACCATCATGGCATCCTTTGCGCAGGAGGAGAGCCGGAGCATTTCCGAGAACATCCGCTGGGGATACCAGGAACGGTTTAAGCGCGGCGAGTTCAATCTGGGAAATAACCGCATCCTCGGCTACGACACTGTGGATGGAAAGCTGGTGCCAAACCACTACGCCGATGCAATACGGCTCATCTTCGCCCTTTTCCTTCAGGGAAAGACCGTGGAAGAGATCATCAGGACGCTGACAGACATTGGGGTGAGAACCAGGAATGACACTCCGCTCAGCCGTTACAACATTCTTTACATTCTGAAAAACGAAACCTACAAGGGCGATAAGCTGCTTCAGAAGCAGCCGCCGAAGAACTTCATCAGCAAAAAGCCTGACCCGACAATCCCGTTTGAGAGCAACTACCTGGAAAATGATCATGAGGCCATTGTGAGCAGGGATGTGTGGGACGCGGCGCAGGCAAAGCTGGAAGAGAATAAAAAGATCGGAGAAGTGGTTGGTCACAGAGGTGGTCAGCCACATTTTTTATACGGGAAAGTCTTCTGCGGCGAATGCGGAGCACCGATGACGCGGCGGACGGTCAACGGCCCCGGCGGGGAGAAGATCAAGACCTGGATCTGCCGGGAAAAGCGGAAGGGGAGCGGCTGCAAGTGCCGGAATGTGAAAGAGGAAGAGCTGCTGAAATATGGAGAAGCGAAGAGGAGCGAGGTTAAAGGCGTAGGGATTGAGGTTCAGTGATTGCCCACCTGTTTTGCTTTCAGGGATTTGGAGAAGAGCGTGTTCTCCATACTGGAAGCAGAGCAGGTAGGCCTTTTGTTGTTATTAGCGGCAGAATAAAAGTTTGACATGTTGCTGATGGCAACAATTAAATTCGGCTTGATGGCCGACTCAGAAATAATTCACATAAAATAACAACAAAGGACTTGTATTTGAGTTCAGCCTCTGCTAATATTATTACGTTGCGAATCGACTAAATTGACGCTATCAGCAACAGGAGGTTTTGATGAAACACTTATCCCTGAAACTGCTTTCTGAAATTGTGGTTAGCAGAAGAAAGACGCTCAAGCTTTCACAGACTGCTCTTTCAGATATGGCAAATATAAATCGTTCTATTCTTTCCCGTCTTGAGTCGGGGGATTACAGCCCGTCTGTCAATCAGTTACTGTCTCTGTCTGCCGTGCTTGGTTTCCAGCCCACTGATGTCATTGTGGATGATGAAACCGAGGCTGTAACGGTTGAGCGGAAAAAGATTGTTGTGGCTGGAACCGGCTATGTCGGCCTGAGCCTTGCGGTGTTGCTTTCCCAGCATAATGATGTGACCGCCGTAGATATCCTTCCGGAGAAGGTCGAGAAGATCAACAACTGGAAAAGCCCGATCCAGGATGAATACATAGAAAAATTTATGGCGGAGCATGAGGAGAGAGGGCTGAGCCTCGTTGCGACCACAGACGCGCTATCCGCGTATTCTTCTGCGGATTACGTTATTGTGTCTGCTCCTACCAACTATGATCCGAAGACGAATTTTTTTGATTGCAGCGCGGTGGAATCTGTACTGGGGCTTATCAAAGAGGCAACCGCAGCGCGGGATGTAAAGCCGACTGTTGTGATTAAGTCCACCATTCCGGTTGGCTATACAGTTCAGATCCGTGAGAAGATGGGGATGGGTAACATCATCTTCAGCCCAGAGTTCTTGAGGGAATCCAAGGCACTGTACGACAATCTCTATCCGAGCAGGATTATTGTTGGAGCGGATGAGATGAATCAGAAGGCTGCCGAGGAGTTTGCGGCGCTGCTGCAGCAGGGGGCGATTAAAACATCCATTCCGGTCCTTTTCATGGAGACTACAGAGGCGGAGGCCACAAAGCTGTTTGTCAATACATATCTGGCGCTCCGCGTATCCTACTTCAACGAGCTGGATACCTATGCCGAGGTAAAAGGACTTAAGACTGCGCCGATCATCAAGGGCGTATGCCTTGATCCGAGAGTAGGCGACTACTACAACAATCCATCCTTTGGCTACGGCGGTTACTGCCTGCCTAAGGATACAAAGCAGCTTCTGGCGAATTACCGGGATGTGCCGGAAAACCTGATCCAGGCTATCGTGGAGAGCAACAGAACCCGAAAGGATTTCATTGCCGACCGTGTCCTGGAGATCGCCGGAACCTATGGCAACAGTGAATCCTACTCAGCTGAGAGAGAAAACCGGCAGAAGGAAGTTGTTGTAGGTGTGTTCCGGCTTGCTATGAAGAGCAACAGTGACAATTTCCGTCAGTCCTCCATTCAGGGCGTTATGAAGCGGATCAAGGCGAAAGGCGCAACGGTGGTCATCTATGAGCCGACCTTGGAGGATGGCACGACCTTCTTTGGCTCTGTCGTGGTAAACGATATCAAGAAGTTCAAAAAAATGTGCGGCTGCATCATTGCCAACCGGTATGACAGCGTGTTGGATGATGTGGAAGAAAAAGTGTACACCAGAGACTTGTTCCGGAGGGATTAAAGATGCAGCGTATTGATCTGAACAATAAAACGATTCTGGTGACTGGCTCGCCGGGATTCATTGGAGCCAACCTGGTGATCCGTCTGCTGAAGGATTTACAGGGCGGGACGATCGTCAGCCTTGACAATATGAACGACTACTATGATCCGGCACTGAAGGAGTACCGGCTGAGCCTTGTGGAGAAAGCTGCTGAAGTCTCCCCGGTCAAGCATGTGTTTGTCAAAGGCTCCATTGGTGATAAAGAACTGGTGGATAAGCTGTTCGCTGATTATCATTTTGACATCGTGGTGAACCTTGCCGCACAGGCGGGGGTGCGTTACAGCATCGACCACCCGGATGTCTATATCGAATCCAACATCATCGGTTTCTATAACCTGCTGGAGGCGTGCCGTCATAATCCTGTGGAGCATCTTGTCTATGCTTCCAGCTCTTCCGTCTACGGTGGCAACAAGAAGGTGCCGTTTTCCACGGAGGATAAGGTCGACAATCCTGTCAGCCTGTATGCAGCGACAAAGAAATCTGATGAGCTGTTGGCGCATGCGTATTCCAAGCTCTACAATATCCCGTCCACGGGACTCCGGTTCTTTACGGTTTACGGTCCAGCAGGTCGTCCTGACATGTTCTATTATTCTGCCACACAGAAGTTGGTGGCAGGGAAGACCATCCAGATCTTCAACTATGGCGATATGAGGCGGGACTTCACCTATATCGATGACATTGTGGAAGGCATTGTAAGAGTTATGCGGGGCGCTCCGGAAAAGAAGAATGGAGAAGACGGCCTGCCGATCCCGCCCTACGCTGTGTACAACATCGGCGGCGGACAGCCTGAGAACCTGCTCGACTATATCAGCACGCTCCAGGAGGAGCTTGTGAGAGCCAAGGTACTGCCTGAGGATTACGACTTCGAGGGCCATCGTGAACTCGTCGGTATGCAGGCAGGAGATGTACCCGTAACCTATGCAGATTCCGAGGCGCTGGAACGTGATTATGGCTTCACGCCCAAGATCGGCATCTGTGAAGGTCTGCGTGCCTTTGCCGAGTGGTACGCCGAGTATTATAAATAAACAGCAGCATGAAAATTTATTTAATTTATTACTTTAAACAACAAGAATCGGGAATTGACCTTTTCGGTGAAATGTGCTACAATCAAACAGAGCGAAATGCGAGCCTCCCGGGACGGGGACGTTCTCGGGAGGCTTGCGCTGTTTATGCGGTCTGAAAAACGGAAAGCGAGAAGCACGATGGCGAAGGTTTTATTATGCAACGTGACGGGCGAGAAGCGCACGCGGGTGAAGGTGCTGCTGATGCGGCTTGGGATTGCATGCCGGGAGGTGACGCCGGCAGAGTTTGGGAAAACAGTCAGCGCTCTGACCGGAAAAGCGGAGACCATGGAGGAGTCGGCCCCTGAGAAGGAGACCATGGCGGAACCGACGCCAGAGACGGAGACCATGGCGGAGCCGACGCC
Source organism: Oscillospiraceae bacterium (assembly GCA_902795195.1). Lineage (GTDB taxonomy): Bacteria > Bacillota > Clostridia > Oscillospirales > Oscillospiraceae > JAFRPC01. The sequence goes on along the minus strand of CADBKF010000027.1, from coordinate 24,406 downwards.
TGAGACGGAGACCATGGCGGAGCCGACGCCTGAGACGGAGACCATGACGGATCCGGCCCCTGAGAAGGAGACCATGGAGGAGCCGGCATATGAGGCTGCGGCGTCCGCGCCTGCTGTGTCTTCTTCCGACGAAATGCTGGTGATGGACGGCCTGAGCACGACACAGTTCCACGGGCTGCTGGACGGGCTGCGGGCCAGCCGCGCCGGGATCGCGCTCAAAGCTGTGGTGACGGAGCAGAACCGGAGCTGGACAGTTTCAAAGCTCCACGCCGCGCTGCGCGAAGAGCACGAGCGTCTGTCACAGAATAAAACGCAGCGGTGAATCATATGCAGCCAAAAGAGGTATTAAAGAAGTACTACGGGCACGACGGGTTTCGGCCAGGGCAGGAGGAGCTGATTTCGGCGATCCTGGCCGGGCGGGATGTGCTGGGCGTGATGCCGACGGGGGCGGGGAAATCTGTTTGCTATCAGATCCCCGCTCTGATGCTTCCGGGGCTCACACTGGTGGTGTCTCCGCTGATCTCGCTCATGAAGGACCAGGTGGCGGCGCTGGTGGAGATGGGCGTCAAGGCGGCGTATCTCAATTCTTCACTCAGCTTTGCCCAGCAGCGCGAGGTTTTGCGGCGGGCTAGGAACGGCGCGTACAAGCTGATCTATGTCGCACCCGAACGGCTTTTGACGGAGGAATTCTGTGAATTTGTGCGCTCGCAGGACGTGCCCCTGCTTGCCATCGACGAGGCACATTGTGTCTCTCAATGGGGACAGGACTTCCGGCCGTCTTATCTGGACATCGGAAAGATTGTTTCGATGTTGCCGGCCAGACCTGTTCTGGCTGCCTTTACGGCCACGGCCACCGCTGCGGTCAAAGATGATATTGTCCGCCTGATTGGTTTACATAACCCTGTTTCACTTACGACCGGCTTTGACCGGCCGAATCTGTATTTTTCGGTGGAGCAGCCGAAGGACAAGACTGCATGGATCAAGGCGTATCTTTCCGGGCAAACCGGGAAGAGCGGGATCATCTACTGCGCCACCAGAAAGACAGTCGAGGAGCTCTGCGCCGAATTACAGTATGAAGGTTTTTCCGCAACGCGCTATCACGCCGGCCTGGAGGATGCCGAGCGGCGGCAGAATCAGGATGCGTTTGCCTTTGACCGCAAGACGGTGATGGTGGCAACCAACGCCTTCGGAATGGGCATCGACAAGTCCAACGTCGGCTTTGTCATCCACTACAACATGCCGAAGAATATCGAAAGCTACTATCAGGAGGCCGGTCGGGCCGGCCGCGACGGTTCTCCGGCGGACTGCATTTTGCTGTTTTCCAGGAGCGACATTCAGATTGCGCGGTTCTTTGTGGAAAACAACAAGGAGCGAAACGAGCTGGACGACGAGGCGCGCAAAGAGCTGATGCTCAAGGACATGGAGCGCCTGTACAAGATGGTGGATTACTGCAAAACCACGGATTGTCTGCGCGCAACGCTTTTAAGGTATTTTGGGGAAAAAGCACCGGAGCACTGTGACAACTGCGGCAACTGCGGGAAAACGCTGGTGAAGGAGGATATCACGATCCAGGCGCAGAAAATCTTATCCTGTGTGCGCCGTGTGGAACGGCAGACCTACGGCGGCGGACTCGGCACGGCCATGATCGTCCAGATCCTGCGCGGCGGCAAAAGCCAAAGGATTCTCGAGGAAAAGCTCGACAAGCTGCCGACCTATGGCATTCTGCAGGACTGCAAGCAGAAACAGCTTCTGGAGTATGTCGACACCCTGCTGCAGCAGGGCTATCTGCAGAGCGTCGGCACCAAATATCCGATCCTTCGCACGACGGAACGGGCAAACAAAGTGCTGTTTGGCGGCGAGACGGTGGAGTTGACACGACGGGTTTCGACCAATCCGATCCGTATCCTGGCTGGGAAACGAGCCGATCGACCGCGCGTGAAGAGCCCGGGGGCGGCTGACGAAGGCTTGTATGAACGCTTGAAGGCTCTTCGGAATAAGCTGGCGATTGAGCTTGGCGTTCCGGGTTATCTTGTTTTCACAAATGCAACATTGCAAGACATGGCGGCCAAGCAGCCGGAAACGATGCCCCAATTTCTTCAGGTCTCCGGCGTCGGCTCGCACAAGGCAGAGCAGTACGGAACCCGATTTATTGACGAAATAAAAGCCTGGAAAAAGAAATCATAGTACCGTGCGGCGTTGTTGCCTGCTGTTGCCGGCGGTTTGGTAAAGTAGGGGAGGCGGAAGTATGCTTCGGATGGAGGAATATCGGGCGATCATTGCGGAGCTGATGGACGAGCTGCCGGCGGATTTTTTTCGGGAGCTCACCGGCGGCGTGATCAGCTCGGACGCGCTGGTGCGCCCGGCCTATGCCCGGGCGGACGATCTGTTCACCCTGGGACAGTATCAGGTGTATGCCGGTGTGCGGCAGATCGTGATGTACAAGGGCTCGTTTGACCGGCTCTACCCGCACGCGGCGGCGGCGGAAGCGAAGAACATCCTGCGCGGCATTCTGCGGCATGAATTCCGGCACCATCTGGAATTTCTGGGCGGGATCCACAATTCCTCGTCCCTGGAGGCGGAGGATGCACGCAAAAAAGCGTCGTATCTGGCGCGCCACGCAGAGGACTGAGCGCAGCTGCCGCACGCCTACAAAATATAAAAGCCGTTGCGACCGAGAAATCCGTACTTTTCACGTGAAAAAGCGTGAAATAGGAACGGATTTCTCGCTTCGCTCGAAATGACAGAGCATTTTGCAACAGGCCCCGGTTTTCTTGTCCGGGCAGCCTGGCGCAAACGGCGCACAGGCCGCCGTGGTTCAGGGTGTATTATTCCGCTCTCTCGAAGCTCAGCCAGTTGCCGTCATAGTTGACCAGCAGGGAATCGCCCTCGATGGTGTACTCATAACGGAAGCTGCCGTCCTCGGCGATCAGCTCGATGCTGCTCCAGATGATGGCAACCTCGTCCTGGAACTGCAGCAGACCGCTGTGGTCCTCGTTCAGCACGACCTTGTAAACCGCGCCGTCCTGCTTGGCCTCATAGGTGCCGGGGTAGTAGCTGTACATCGTCTGCGCGTCAAAGCGGTCGAAGCGCAGCGAGTCGACCACGGTCTCCAGCGCGCCGACGATGCGCTCATCGGCCTCGTCGTCACCGGTGAGGGTGATCGCGTTTTCAACCAGCAGCACGCCGCCGTTGAACTCGCCGGCAATTGCCGTGCGGCTCAGGCCATTTTCCTGCGGCGCCATGACGCGCCAGTAGGCCCACTTGTCCTCGGTACCGGGGAAGAAGCCCTCAGAGCGCTCGATCTGCTCCATGTCGGCTTCCCAGTCGGCGCAGATCTCATAGAGGACCTCCTCGGGCTGCTTGCCTTCGATCTTGCGGATGCTGACCTTGTTTTCCGGATTGTCCAGGCAGCGGAACTCCGAAACTCCGTCGCCCTCGACGCTTTCCACAAGCTGCGGATCGTAGCGGACAACCCAGCCGTCGGGACTGATGTATTCCATCTCGGTCTGCGCTTCGGCCTCGTCGGACGCCGCTTCGGCGGTCTCCTCGGCGGGCGCTTCCGTTTCGGCAGGCGCTTCCGTTTCGACGGCAGCTTCCGTCTCCGGGGCTTCGGATGCAGCTTCAGTGGGGGCTTCTGCCGGTGCGGCAGACTGCGCGCAGGCGGCAAGGCTCAGGCAGAGCGCCGCGGCCAGGAGAAGCACAAGAATTTTTTTCATGAGAATTCCTTCTTTCTTCACTTTGATTGCGTGCAGTAAGATAGCACACTTCTCCGAAATAATCAAGTCTTTTTATATCGATCAAATTGCGGTATCTATCAAATTGTGGCTGCCGCAGCCAATTCTATCCGAAGTATTGGACAGAAAACCCTCCGCGCGAAAAAGTATATTGACATCCGGGGCCGGGGCGGGTATAATGAATTTGCATAAAACAAACAAATGTTTATATAAGCTGAGAAAGCGCACAGCGGCAGGGCCGTGGCCTTGCCGGCGCGGGCGAACGTGCAGGGAGGGAAGAGAGTTGGAGCGCACCTATATCTGCTGCGATCTCAAATCATTCTACGCCTCGGTCGAGTGCGTCGCGCGCGGGCTCGACCCGCTGCAGGCCCGGCTGCTGGTGGCCGACGAGAGCCGCTCCGACCAGACCATCTGCCTGGCAGTCTCTCCGGCGCTGAAGGCCATCGGCGTTCCGTCCAGGCCGCGGCTGTTCGAGGCCAAGCAGGCGATCCACGCGTATGAGTGCCGCACAAAGACGAAGGTGGACTACATCACCGCGGTGCCGCGCATGGCGGAATATGAGCGCGTCTCGGCGCAGATCTATTCGGTGTACCTGCGCTATGTGGCCCCGGAGGACATTCATGTCTATTCCATCGACGAGGTGTTCATCGACTGCACGCCGTATCTGCATTTGTACCGGAAGGAGGCCGCGGCTGCCGGCAGCGACCCGGCGCATCTGATGGCGATGACCATGATCCGCGACGTGCTCGGCACCACCGGCATCACGGCGACGATCGGCATCGGGACGAACCTGTATCTGGCGAAGATCGCAATGGACATCGTGGCCAAGAAGGCACCCGCCGACAAGGACGGCGTGCGGATCGCCGCGCTGGATGAAACGGCCTACCGGCTCCTGCTGTGGGATCACAGGCCGCTCACGGACTTCTGGCAGATCGGCCCGGGCAAACAGCGCCGGCTGAACAAGGCGCACATATACACAATGGGCGACGTGGCGGCGAGGTCACAGTGGGACGAGGAATACTTCTACAGGACCTTCGGCATCGACGGCGAGATCCTCATTGACCACGCCTGGGGCCTGGAGCCGGTCACGATGCAGGACATCAAGGGCTATCACGCGGACGGGCACAGCCTGTCCAACGGCCAGGTGCTGCCGCGGCCCTATGAATACCGGGACGCGCGGGTCGTGTTTCAGGAGATGATCGAGGTGCTCTGCACGGACCTGTTCGCCAAGCGGCTGGTGTCGGGCGCGTTTTCGTGGTGGGTGTCCTATGACTACAAAAGCATGGAGCACTGCCCGGACTACGACGGCCCGATCAGCATCGACTACTTCGGCCGCGTCCACCCGAAGCATTCGGGCGGCGTGGCGCGGGTGCAGGGCGAGACCAACAGCATCCGCGCGGCGGTTGCCGCTATGCTGCCGCAGTTCGACCAGAAAACCGATCACCGGCTGCTCTACCGCAGGCTCGGCGTCTGCGCGATGGACGTGACTGAGGACGGCGGCGCGTTCCAGCAGAGCCTGTTTGTCGACTACGACGCCCGGGAGAAGGAGAACCGTCTGCGCGGCGCGATGCAGCAGGTCCGGCAGAAATACGGCGCCAACGCGCTCTTCCGCGGGATGAACCTGCTCGAGGGTGCGACCACGCTGGAACGCAACCAGCAGATCGGCGGCCACCGCGCCTGATCCGCCCGATCGGACCTGCGCCCGGACAGCCGGGCAGGGGAGAGGAATGAACGACCTGGACAGCAGAAAAGGAAAAGATTGACTTTTTTGAAAATCATGCTATAATACAAAGCTGCAATCAACCGAGAGAATCGCTTGATTGCCTGCGGTGAGCGCTGCAGGCTGCAAACTTCATATTGCGGTTCATCGGAGGGTGGATGATTCGATAGAAATGATCGACCGGATAAGATGTCGCGCTGAGATGCGCGGAGCTTATCCGGTCGTTTTTTGTTTGGAGGAAAAGATGGGAAAAGAAAAAGATTTTACAAGCGGGCGGATCCTGATGCCGCTGATGCAGTTCATGCTGCCGGTGTTCTTTGCCATGCTGCTGCAGGCGATGTACGGTGCGGTGGATCTGCTGATCGTCGGGCAGTTCGCCCGCTCGCTGGATGTTTCGGCGGTGTCCACCGGCTCACAAATGATGATGACGATCTCGCAGCTCATCGTCAGCTTTTCGATGGGAACGACGATCCTGCTGGGGCAGCGCATCGGTGAGGGACGCGGACGCGAGGCCGGCGAGGTCGTCTCCGGCAGCATCTGCCTCTTTGGCGCGATCGCGCTGGCGTTTACCGTCCTCGTGCCGCTGCTGGCCGGGACCTTGAGCCGCACGATGAACGCGCCGGCAGAGGCTTTTGAGGCGACGGTCGCCTATATCCGCATCTGTGGTCTGGGTTCGGTATTTATCATCGCCTATAATCTGATCGGCAGCATCTTCCGCGGCATCGGCGACTCGAAAACGCCGCTGCTCACCGTGGCGATCGCCTGTGTGTGCAACATCCTCGGCGATCTGCTGCTGGTTGCGGTGCTCGGCTTGGGAACGGCCGGTGCAGCGATCGCCACAGTGGCGGCCCAGGCGGTGAGCGTCGTGATTTCGCTTCGGATCCTGCGGACAAAGCCGCTGCCGTTCGCGTTTTCGCGCACGGATCTCCGCTTCCGTGGGGATATCATCCGAACCGTGACGGGGCTCGGTCTTCCGATCGCGCTGCAGGATCTGCTGGTGGGCGTCTCCTTTCTGGTGCTGCTTGCCATCGTGAACAAGCTGGGGCTTACGCCCTCGGCCGGCATCGGCGTTGCCGAGCGCGTGTGCGGCTTTATCATGCTGATCCCGTCTGCGTTCATGCAGGCGATGGCGGCCTTTGTGGCGCAGAACTTCGGCGCCGGGAAATACGGCCGGGCAAAGCAGGCGCTGGGCTATGCGGTCGCCGTTTCGGCCGCTTTGGCGGTGGGCATGTTCGTCCTGACCTTCTGGCGCGGCGATCTGCTCTCTGGCGTGTTTTCCAGAGACGCCGCTGTCATTGCCGCCAGCGCGGACTATTTGAAGGCCTATGCCGTCGACTGCCTGCTGACCTGCTTCCTGTTCTGCTTCATCGGCTTCTTCAACGGGATCGGGATGACAAAATTCGTCATGGTACAGGGTATTGTCGGCGCGTTTCTCGTGCGGATCCCCGTGGCGTTTCTCATGAGCCGCGAGGTTCCGGTCTCCATGTTTCACATCGGCCTTGCCACGCCATGCTCCACACTGCTGCAGGTGCTGCTCTGCCTGATCTGCTTTACCCTGATAAACCGGCGGTATGGCGAAGCGTCTGCGCCGCTGCGCAAGGCGCAGACGGGCGCCTGAGCCAAGCATTTTCATACCTGCAAGTAACGGAAAAAAACAGGAATCGCATATTGCAATCTGACGAATTTTCTGGTATAATAACCTTTAAAATGCGGTATTTCATACAGAATGACCCGAAGTGCGTCCGGATCAAACAGCGGAGGTGAAGCGACATGCGCTTGTTTGTTGCAATCAATCTGAACAACGAAATGAAAGACGCCCTGGTCGCTCTTCAGAACGAGCTCTATGATCAAGGAGTCCGGGGCAATTTTACGACGGACGAAAACATGCATCTGACGCTTGCGTTTATCGGGGAATACCCGGAGGCGGAGCCTGTTCTGGACGCGCTGAACAAGGTTTCGTTCACGCCGTTTGAAATCACACTGGAGGGTGCCGGCTGTTTCGGTGATCTCTGGTGGGTGGGACTCGACGAATCCGCGCCGTTGGAGGCAGTGGTGCGCAGAGTGCGTCGCGCCCTGGCGCAGAATGACATTCCCTTTGACCGCAAGCGATTCTCGCCGCATATCACGCTGATTCGCAGAGCACGCGGCTGTCTGCCCGAGCTGCAAGCCGAGCCGGTCACCATGACTGTGAACGCGATTTCGCTCATGCGCTCCGACCGCGGGAGAAACGGTATGATCTATACCGAGCTCGGCACGGTCGAGGGAATCTGACCCGAACCGCGAACGAAATATGACAAAAGAGCCCCAGCCGAATGAACAGCACCCCATTTGTTAGACAAGTATGATCAAGTATGATATACTACGAACAAGTGGGGTGCTGTTTTATGCCAAACCGGCCGGAGACGATTTCTTGTTAAAATTTTATATATTTTCAATGTTTATGAATTTTTATTAAAAAATGATGTCTGAAACGCTTACAATTTTGTAAGAATCGCGCTAAAAAAGAAAAAGTATGCTATGATAGTAATAGAAATTTTAGAGTACCTGGAAGGATGGGATGCTTTGTGCGGGAGAAAACAGTGATTTCCGCTGTGCGGCGCTACTTTCTGCCGGTGCTGGTGCTGATTTTTGTCGGCCTGGTTCTGCTGCTATGCGGCAGGCGGGTGCAGACGGAGTTTCCGGAGCTGCGCCCGGAGGACGGGGTCGCAGATCTGAGAAATGCTGATTTCGCACACAACGTTTACCACCTGGTCAATAGCTGGGCTTATTATCCTGGCGCGCTCTATACACCGGAGGACTTCGCCGATCCGGAGACTGCGCCGGAGAAGGACGACGACGCACCATTAGACCCCGTGAAGGGCACCTGGCGGCTGCGGCTGCTGGCAGAGCCTGACACATACCTGTGCATGTGCCACTTCTCGATCGACTACAGCACCCGTATTTTTGTGAACGGCAAGGAGGTTCGCAATATCGGCTTTGTCTCGGACAATCCGGACGAAGCCGTGCCGCAGGGGCGCTATCTGACGCTGCCGCTGTACTTTGGGGAGAGCGGCGAAGTCGAGCTGGTTTACCAGTACACGAACTACTGGCACAACGACGGCGGATTCATTCAAAGCACGACGATTTCCACCCCGGAGAACATCGATGAATACCAGCGGGGACTGACACTCTACTACCTTCTGCTCAGCTCGGGTTTGCTGTTTCTGATGTTCTACTTCCTGCTCTGCGGCTCGATCCAGCGGCGGTGGGAGTATGGGGCGCTGGCGCTGTGCTGCCTGGTGATGGCACTGCGCAATCAGTTCTTCTTTGCAGAGCATCTGCTTCCGGCGGATTTGAGCTTCAATCTGCAATACCGGCTGGTCATTCTGGACGTTTCCTGGATTCCGGCTGCCGCGCTGCTGCTTCTGGCGGCGTTTTACCCGACTGCGCCCGGAAAGCGAACCCTCTGGCTGATGGGCGGCGTACTGCTGGTGTTATCGGTGCTGCATTTCATCGTTCCGCTCCGACAGCTTGTGCTGCTGTGCCACATCTGCTATTACGTTTGCGTGCCATTCCTGGTTTGGCTGGTCTGGCGGCTAATTCGGTATTTCCGGAAAGAGCAGAGGCCGGACTGGTTGGATGCACTGGCGCTGGCTGCATTGGGTCTGCTGGCCGTGACGCTGATCTGGGAGGGACTGAACACTAGCAGCAATTCCTCGGTCAACCACTTCGGTGTGACGCCCATGGCAATGGTGATCTGCACGCTGCTGCTGGCTGTGGTCATCAACAGCCGGATCGAACAGCAGACCGTGCTGCTGCGGCAGGCCGAGGCACGAAACGAGATGCTCGATCAGGTCAACACGATGAACAAGGACTTCCTCCGCATGGTCGCCCACGAACTGAGAACACCACTCACCGTGATCTCCGGCTACGCGCAGCTCCTGGGGCGGCAGATGGAAAAAGGCCAGCCTCCCGAGCAGGCATCGGAGCGGCTGAAAACCATCCGCAGCGAGGCCGACCGACTCGGCGAGATTGTGACGAGACTCATGGACTACACCTACGACAAGGATGCCGGAACGGACATGACCGTGGTGGACGCAGGCGAGCTGCTGCGAAGCGCTGCAGCGGTCATGCGGCCAGTGTGTGCCAAGCGGCGTAATGTGCTGGAGCTGTCGTCCGGCTTTGAGGGCAAGCTGCACGGAAATTTTGAGCTGCTTTTGCAGGTGCTGATCAACCTGATTGTCAACGCCAGCCGGCATACGGAGAGCGGCACAATCACGATTCAAACCGAGGACGCGGGTGCGTTTACAGCCTTCTCTGTTACCGACACCGGGGAAGGCATCGCCCCGGAGGCGGTGCCGCACATCTTTGAAAAGGGCTATACCACAACGGAAGGCAAGGGCCTGGGGCTCTCCATCTGCCAGAAGACCGTGGCGCTGCACGGCGGCACGTTGGAGTTGGCACAGAACGGGCCGGAGGGCTGCTGCTTCCGCTTTACTGTACCGAAGGAGGGAGAAGCATGAGCGCGACCATACTCCTGGTGGAGGACAATCCCCATATCATGGAGATCAACCGCGAGGTGCTGACCGGTGAGGGCTACAGCGTTTTGCAGGCCTCGGACGGAAAAACCTGTCTGGCGCTGCTTTCTGCGCAGGCTGTGGACCTCATCGTGCTGGACATTATGCTCCCCGATGTCGACGGGCTGGCCTTGTGCGGGCAGATCAAGGCGGAGTACGACATTCCGATTCTGTTTCTCTCGGCGCTGGGTGAAAACGCACAGATCATCGAAGGCCTGCGGGCCGGCGGCGACGATTATTTGCCCAAGCCCTACGACATCGGCGTGCTGCTGGCGCGGGTGGAGGCGAGGCTGCGCGCTTCGCAGCAAAAGCCGCGCTACCTGAGCCGTCACGGTCTCCGGCTGGACACAGCCTTCCTGCTCGGCTACGCAGGAGACACCGATTTGCTGCTGACACAGAAGGAATATCTGATCCTGCTCACACTGATGCAGGCAGGCGACCGACTGACCGACAAGGACGCCCTCTATCGCACTGTGTGGGGCGTGGAGGCTGGCGGCGATCACAGCGCCCTGTATACCGCCGTTTCCCGGCTGAACAAGAAGCTGGACTACGCAAACGCCCGAGTCCGCTTGGCCTACCGCCGCGGCGCCGGCTATTTACTGGAAGAGATATAGGCAGCACCGCACAATTCGCAGCGCACATCAAATTCCGACGACGCAGTCTGGATGCCGGAATTGTGCGGTGCCGCCATAAATTTTCATAAAAGGAGGATGCAGCTATGTGGACGAAACGACTCATTTCACTGTTTCTGGCGCTGGTGATGCTCTCGAGCGCGATACCGCTCTCGGTGTTTGCCGAGGGAAGCATACCGGACGTCCGGCAGGGCGAACAGCCTACCGTACTCCAAACTGCCGACGGGGAGGTCCCGATTGACGAGAGCTGGGACGAGTCCTATCCCTACGGCACCTTCGCCTTCGGCAACCACCAGGCGGATATCGCCGAGGCAGGTGCCACTGACAGCGAGGGCAACCCCATTCCCACCGTGTTGGAAATCCCGGTCTACCGTCTGGGCGGCACCCAGGGCCGCGTAACCGCGTGGATCACCTTTGCCCCGGCCATTACCACCGATCCCACCGGAGAGCAGCAGGTGTACGACTACGCCGCCTCCGGCCGGGACGACATTCGCATCGAATACGAAAATCCGAACCCCATTGCGCCGTATCAGCGCCTGGGCCTGCCCCAGTGGATGCTGGATATGCAGGCGGCAAGCGTTTCGGTCATTGCCGAGGACATGGGCAGCCCTGAGGCGGAGGGCACTCTGCGCGTGGCGCTGGATGCTGCCGTGGAGGCCGAAAGCTACCGCTGGCAGGTGGAGCAGGGCGGTGTCTGGAAGGATCTGGTTGAGAACGGGGACGAGATCGTGGGTCCTGCGCTCGACGTGGCCTGGTCGGTCCTCTGGGACTTTGAAAACGACTGCTGGGCCGGGACGGACCTGCGCTGCATCTACTGGACCGGAAATCAGGCCTGGTGCTCCATGTCGCTGCTGGGTGAGATCTACGAGCCCATCGAGGCGGTGCCGGATCTGCCCGAGGATCTGGAGCTGGACGCAGATCCCGGCTTTGCGGTGCTGGAGGTGGAGGACGCCTATGACCTGTATGAGTTCCCGCTGACCTTTGCCGACGGCGAGACCGTCAAATATCTGCGCGTCACGGCGCTGGATGACGAAGTCACGGAGCTGCCCGAGGTGGCGCTCTTTACCATCACCCGCTGCGAGGGCGGCGAGCTGGGTGCGGCCTGTCCGACCCTGAGTCTCATGGTCTCGGACAACGACGCGCATGGTGCCTCCACCCTGGGCTTTGCAGCGGACAAGGTTCTTGCCTCCCGGGCACAGACCGCCGTGAAGGTCCCCGTGCGGCGCGAGGGCGATACGACCTACAGCGTGAGCGTACATTATGAGACCGTGGACGGCACTGCCAAAGCCGGCGTGGACTACGCAAAGGCCGAGGGCGAGCTGGTGTTCACCGGCTCGATAGACGAAATTGAAATTCCCATAGAGCTGATTGCAAACGATGCAACGGAGGAGCGGAGCTTCACCGTGCAGCTGTCCGTGCTGCGCGGCAGCGGTGAGGACGATCTCTGCCGATTGGAAACCCAGGAGATCACCGTGACACTGAACGGTACGTCCGACCGTTCAGAGAACGGTGCGGGGCAGAACCTTGCCACGCTGCTCGCAGACAGCGAAGGCACGGATGTGGCTGCGCAGGTGGAGTTCGGGCAGGACGCCCTGCTGGCAGGCCGTGAGGACAGCGTCAGCTCCGACGTCATCATGGAATCGGAGCCGCAGTTCTGGACTGCCCCGACGCTGCAGCCCGCCACCCGGCGGCACGAGGCCTGGGAAAAGCTGGTCATGAAGCGTTCGAGCTACAACAGCGGCTACTGGAAGGACTGGGAGATCCTGCTTGGCAGCGAGGGCACGAGCTACGGTGACTATGCCGACACCGCCATGGGCTATGAGTACTATGACGTCTCGCTCGATAGCGGTGCACCCAGCGGCGCCTATTTCGATCACACAAACAAAGGCTCCCGCGGCAGTGAATATACGGCGTTCAAGACCGACGCCAACTGGAGCGGCTACATGGTGATCATGCGGAACAGCGCGATCTCCCAGAGCTTCGGCGACTATTTCTCCTCCTTCCTGCTGGACGTGGAGTGGTATCAGATTGGCCGCCAGAAAACGAATTTTTTGTATGACGCCTGGCGCTATCTGCTGCCGAGAATGCGCTACAGAGTGGAAAAGGATGGCACCAGTTCCAGCCAAAGCGGCAACTACCAAAAGGAAATCCTGTTCTATACCACCGGAGAAGAAGATGCGACTGCACCCAGCAACCGGACGATCCGTGTCTATACCAACGGCAACAACGGATTCGGTGAAAAGCGCGGTTCCAAATGGTCGAATGCGGAACCGGAGTCCAACGGCATGAAGGCCAACAGCATCGATTTCCAGCAGGATATGAGTTTGTATCTCGATCTGGAGCACTGCAACACCTGGACCTCTGTGTACACCACATCGAACAAGGATCTGATGGACCTCTCCATCAGCCAGGTCGATATCCGACGCTTCCTGGGTCAGCGGCGTTATTTCAACAAAACCGGCGAGAGCGGCGGCTTTGCGGTAAATATTTACACCGCGAACGACGACAATGAGGCCGGCGGCTTCACCGTGCTCTCGCCGACCAACGAGAACGGCAGCGAAAACACGCTTTATGTGAATCTGAAGCCGACAGCCTCGATCCCCTCGGGCGAGGGCGGCGTCACTGCCTCGGGACAGCTCTTTGTGGGCTCCAAGCTTGTGCTCAACATCCCGCCCATGGGCAGCTTCGAGGCGGCGCAGGGCGGCGTGTACATGACCAGCTCCACCGGCAGAACGATCTATCCGTCGAAATCCGGCAGCACCTACACCTTTGACATGATCTGGAAGGGGATCAGCCAGGCCGATCTGGACGCGGACTATACGATCCATGTGATCTACAACCGTTATCAGTATGTGCAGGTGGACATCGAACCCTCAATCCCCGACAGCGTCCCCGAGGGTTACAGCGGCACGCCGCAGCAATACGCCTGGGAGCAGTTCATCAGCCGCAGCCCCACCTACACTCACACGCCGGCCAGCAACGGTACGCTGACCGACGGTCTGGCCTTTGCCAACATTGCGCCCGTCAGCTACAACTGGAATCAAAGCAACTTTTTCCCCAGCTCCGCCAGCGTATACGCAAGCGCCGGATACTGCACCAACATGCAGAGTATCAACTTCCATCAGGACCCGGAGGATGTCATCCTCTACAACGGCCACGGCTACGCGGGCAACGCCACGATCCCCATCGACGAGGGCGATATGGCGAACAACACCGTGAGCTTCCTCTTCTACGACTCGGCATTCAAGTCCGCGACCGTGCCGATGCATGTGACAATCTCCCGCATCGAGGTTTATCTCGACGGCGACCACGATGAGAAGATTTCCGGCACTTACGATCCGCAAAGCCGCATCTTCACGCCCACCGGGAAGGACGAGTTCATCATGACGCTGGACGGGCAGTACCCGGATGCCGCCTTCAAGCCCTACATGGATGAAGAGGGTAACATTTACCAGTATTACCTTAAGGTTTACTACACCAACCGCCCCCGATGCTACGAGCCGGATGCCGGCGTCGACCTGAACGCCACAGCGCAGCTGCTGCCGGCTTTCTACTGCGCCATCACCGACGAGAGCGCCCGCACCGGACTCACCGAGGAGCAGCAGAGCTACCGCTGGATTCAGGGCAGCCACGTCACCGGCAAGTATATGTACGGGGAGCGGGCCAACCTCCCGGACTGGTTCGACGTGCCGATCGGCGGCGACGTGAGCCAGGTAAAGATGGAGGTAGAGGAAGTCCTGGTCTATGACGAGCCGGACGACGCCGAGGAGGACTACGAGCCCAAGGTCGTGGACCATTATTCCGAAACCACCTACACCTGGAATCCGAAGTACATTGGCAAGCTGCTGTTCCCCTTCGATAATCCCACGCCGATCTACAGCTTCAAGAACATCACCGGCGCCAATGTGTCACTGGCTGGAGAGTCCGTGCTCTACAATGCCGGCAGCGGGACATACATCTACACTGTGGACGGCAAGGCCAACATCAACGGCTACCTCGGCTCCATGCTGGGCCGCTCCGGCTTTGCCGTGGGCATTCAGGATGAGAGCAAGCCCCTTACCACCCTTGCTGACGTGAAATACGAAACCGTCACCCTGAGCAAAGTAACTACCGTGGACACCCCGGACGACATCAACAACATGAGCGCCGGAGACGATCTCGACCCGGGGCAGGGCACCGGCCCGGGCGGCGATGTGGACGCAAAGGAGTTCTCCCCGGATCTCGGCGTGAAGATGCCGAGCCTGGAATTTGAACTGGGCCAGTACGCCACGATCATCACCGACGGCTATCAGGTGGGTGTGGCGATCGGACTTCCTGTCTTCAAAACCGAGCAGACCAACTATTCCGGCACGCACCACAACGAGAGCGGCGCTACTGTCCACAGCTATGTGGACGACAACGGCGTCTATCACATGGACACCACCTCCGCCGACGGAAAAACCGTGTCCAAGGGCACCACCACCTATGACGCAAACAACCCGAACAAGCGCACCACCGTCCAGGAGACAGTCACCAAGGATGATCACGGACGCACCACCACAAACTATCAGACCGTCCAGGAGGAGCGCCGCGGCAATAAATGGGTCCAGACGAGTCGGGTCAATCATACCAATGATCCACGAACTGCCAGCAGCGCCGCGGCCTCCAATCCCGGCGCCAGCGCAGCGGCCAACACCGGTGGCGGAGGAGGCACCGGCGGCACCGGCAACAACCAGAATCAGGAAAACGCCGCGCTGAAAAACTTCAAAGGCGCCAACGAGCAATTTGGCACCATTATGGATTTCTTTAAGGCCATCCATGAAAACGACCGTCAAAAGTTCAAGGAATTTGCAAAGGGTGCGCTTGCGGACGACTCCTTTGAGCAGGCCAAAAAGGGCAACACCGCGTCCAGAAAGTTTGAGGCCAGCTTCTCGGTGCAGATGGCAATGATGTTCGAATACAACCCCATTGACAACACCTACTACTTCAAGTCCTTTGGCGTCACGGCGACCCTTGGTATGGAGTTTACCATCCAGGTGCGGCTGGCGGCCTGCCCGGCAGTGTACGTCTACCTGAAGCTGGGCGTTGAGGTGGAGTTCGGTCTCGGCGTCATCCTCAACCGGAACGTGGTGACCGGCGAGGTGATGAAAGACAAGGACTTCATCTCCGGCAACACCCAGGATCTGCTCACCGGCAAATGCCGCAGCATTGTCTTTGCACTGGATATGCGTGAGCCGGACGACGATGATGACGAGTCGCTCGGGCCGATTCGCGGCTTCACGCTGGATCTCGACGGCAAGGTGTTCATGTCCGTGTATGACAACAAGGCCTGCTCCGGCAAGCCGAAGGAATCCGGCGCGCTCTCCGGCGATGGCAGCACCAGGGAGGTGCTCTTCAAGGAATACGACGCGGTGATGTATGTCAAGCTGGAAGCCAGAGGCGACGTCTGGCCTGAGATCCGAAACCTGCGGCCAATCCTTGGCGCGGAGTCTGCGCCGAAGTTTGACGGCTTCAACATCACCCCCTCCATGAGCATGGAGGTCGGCGCAGGCGTCGGCATTGAGCTGGCGAAGTTCGAGCTCTACCTCAAAACCAGCGTGGCCATCACCTTCAGCCTCGGCAAATACTTGGAGGATACCGACAAGCACGAGTTCTACATCTCGAACTTTCATTGGAACATCGCCCTGGGCTTCAACATCACGGTCATGTTCGTCAACTACTCCATGGATATGATCGCCTTCGGCGTAGAGGGCTCCCAGATGGGTGCGGGCGGCTACTTCACCTGGGATATCTCCGCCACCGCCTGCAACGGCTTCCATACCATCTGGTCCAAGACCACCTACACCACCGCCTACGGCAAGTCCCTGCCGTTCGGCCCGCCCAAGCCCTACGGCGTCAACATCTATCGGACCACGAACGGCCTGTCGTTCTATAACAGCAAGGGCTTTTTGATCGACTCCTCCGCCGAGCCGGAAACCGAGCAGGAGTGGAAGTTTGTAGACAGCGTTTCCGCGATTTCCTGGAGCGGCGGCGAGTTTGCGGGTGAAATTCCCTTGAACGCGGACCTGGCCTATGCCAGAAAGGACGACGTGGGCGTCAAGCTTTCCACAAGCTGGAAGAAGATCAAGCTCTATTTCGACGGCGAAATCACCGTGGAGAACAAAATTGACGGCTCCAGCAAGAAATACACCGAGTCTCCCGCCGAGATTACCATCGGCTCCGGCGACACTGTCTATGTCTATGCCAAGAAGGGCACCTATCTCGACCGCTACTGCGAGTGGACGCCGGACAAAGGCGTACCCGCCAGCAACATGGGCGTGCAGACCACCTACGGCACAGACGAGAGCCTGATCCATGTGACCGGGCCTGTGGATGTCAGCGCGACCCAGCAGGTCTACAGCCCC
Source organism: Oscillospiraceae bacterium (assembly GCA_902795195.1). GTDB lineage: Bacteria > Bacillota > Clostridia > Oscillospirales > Oscillospiraceae > JAFRPC01. Next base: position 7,381 of record CADBKF010000027.1, on the reverse strand, counting down.
GGCAGTGAGACCCGTGCCATCTACCCCACGGCGACCCGCGACTTCCAGCTCTCCGGCTACAACACCTCCGGCGACGCCAAGAAGCTGGTCGGCGGCCTGGTCTCCGGCTACAGCTACAAAATGTGCACCTGCGCCGATCATACCTATGTGGTTTATCCGTTGATGCTCAACGGCGCGCCGCAGCTGGTTTTGAGCCGGCTTGTGATGACCGGCAACCTTGATAGCCCGGAAACCGGCCTGGTTCATCCGACCAACGCAGAGAGCACCGAGCCCTATCTGCTGCTCGACAACGACGGGTTCACGGATCTGGACGTCGCTATGGAGGAGCAGGGCGGCAAGCTCGTCCTGAGCTGGGTCAGCCACACCGACGCGGACGGCAGCAGTTTCAGCGTGAGGACGCGCACGCTCGATCCGCAGAACGGCAGCCTCTCCCAGGTGCAGACGCTGGACACCGGCACAGACTTCCGCTTCCTGCCCGCACTTGTGGGCGACACGACAGTCTGGGCCAGAAGCGGCGGCGGTGCGGAGGAGGAGAACGCGATACTCAAAACCTGGCTGCTCACTACGAATAAGGGCTTGAAGGAGGAGCAGCTCGATCAGCTCACCACGACCGACTCCAAGATCGCCAACCAGGTCTTCCTCTGGACCACCCAGTCGAAGATCAACGAACTATACGGCAACAAAGCGATCCTCCAGACCAAAAACGGCCGCAACGTCACCGTGGAGGGCCAGCTTGAGAACCTCGAGGCTGTCGAGATCGACGGCAGGACCTTTGTGCTCTACAACACCGCCCAGGCCGCTTACTTCGACACCGCGCCTGACACGCCCGTCACCATACCGCCGGCGAGCTTCAGTGAAGCCAGCGAGCGCGGTATCATCCGCCGGCTGTACCTGCGCGAGCTCACAGCAAGCGGCTTCGGCGAGGCAAAGCTCCTGCAGACCGCGATCGACTTCCATAACTGCACCCAGGACAACATCGCCGAGGCGAAGCTCAAGGACGGCATGTATGTCAGCAGCAGCCTGCAGAAGCGGCAGGCGGACCCCTATTTCGCCAACCTCCGCTTTGTGCAGGCCGACATCGACGGCAGCGGCGTCCAAACCGTGGCGCTCTTTGAGCTGGCCGGCAACAGCTACCTGATCCGGCAGGCGGATCTGCTTGCCGTGGCAGACGGCACCGGCGGCGCGACCATGCAGCCCATCTTTGACGAGACCACCGGCACCGAGGTCAATATCGGCTCCGACGGAACAAATCTCGCCGCCGTGTTCACTGCCCCCGTGGCCGACAGCTCCTCCAATGCCATCTACATTGCCTGGTGGGACAGCCACGCGCAGAGCTGGGGCGCGCCGACCATCCTCGCCATGCGCAACCTGCAGGTCTATGAGGACCGTCTCAAGTTCGGCCTGAGTGCGGAGGAGAGCGAGAAGGCCTACCTCGGCGAGAAGACCGGCAACGCGGAATACGACGCGTACATCGCCCATCTGGACTCGGCCGGACAGGCGCAGGCCATGGGCTCGCTCAGCAAGCTGAACTTCTCTAACCTGCAGATGGCAGCCCATACGGTACCCCAGTCCGGCGGCGGGACGCGGCAGCAGCTCATCGTGCTGACTGAGGGCGCTCTCACCGAGCTGCAGAAGGCCAGCTTCGAGATGGGCAAGAACGAGGACGGCAGCGACAAGTTCTATGAGACCGTCATTCCTGCCTCCGGCTCCACATTGAGCTTCTATGCCATCGCCTTCGGCGCCGGCGAGCAGGCGCTGGGCGAGGTCAGCCTGAGCCTGGCGAGCTATAACTTTTCCGTGGACAGTGAGCTCGTGGGCGAGGTGAGCTTCACCAACACTGGCACCGCGGCGATCCGTGCCTCAGAGACGGAACCGGTCGTCGTCAAGTTGAACGCCGGCGGCCAGACCATTGCCCAGTGGAAGCTCACAGAGTCCATCCCCTCGGGCGTGACGACCCGACTGACCTTTGCCTCCGCACCTCTGACCGCCACAATCCCGGTCAACACCGAGTTCAAGCTGGAGCTGCAAGAGAACCAGGCCTGGGAGAACCCCTTCCACGCCGTGTCGGACAGCCTGCTCAAGGTGCAGGCCAGGCCGGATCTTGGCTTCGGCAGCTTCGATTTGAGCCTGCGCACCGTGGAGAACGGGCTGGCTGTGCTGGACTTCAACGCCTCAGTGGAAAACACCGGCAACGCAGATGCCAGCCGCGTGTTTATCCAGTTCAGCTACGAAAATGACGAGAAGGATAAGCTCACCGGCGAGACCTACTACCTGCCGATCGACCTGAGCAACAGCTCCTTTGAAACCGACGAACAGACTCCCATCCACCGCGGCATCGTGGCAGACGACTATGACAACGGACTGACGCAGGGCGTTTACCTGCTGCGAGACACCAAGGGCGCGAACGCTGCGGCGCAGACCCTGCTCAGCAAGGGCAACTACCGCAACATCCGCGGAACGCTCCGCATTCCGCTGGAATGCTTTGCCCACCAGAACGATCTCAGTGGTCTGCATCTGCGGGCGGAGCTCTACTCCGAGAACGACAACCCCAACATCAACAAGGGCGTCTACAGCTCGGATCACGAGGAATACAACAGCATCAACAACCGCACGGACGTCACGATCAACCACGAGACCTTCTTCAACGTGCCGGACCGCATCGCCACCGCGCTGGGCTACACGCTGACGCTGCCCGTGAGCTTCACCTCGACGAGCACTGCCAACGACATCATCGTCACCGAGATCACCGACGGCACCGACGGCTGGGAGCCGCGCATGGGCGTGTGCTACTACGATCCGGATCGCCAGGTCATCCTTGCCGCGCCCAACAGCACTGCACAGACCCTTTTGGAAGCCGGACAGACCCCCACCGGCATCCTCCAGCTCGAGGATAAGGCCACCAACTCTGTCTATGCCATCGCCTACAAGATCGGCTCCATGGCCGACGGCGTGAACATCTACCGCGACAACGCCAGCTTCACCTTCTACAATGCAAACGGTACGCTGACCGATGTGTATGCCGCTGCGGCTGATCAGCCGGGTTGGTGCTTCGTGGACAAGGGCGTGGACATCGGCTGGACCGGCGGTGCCGTGGGCGAGCTGCCGATGAACAACGACCTTGCAGTCGCCTGCGAAGATGGCGCATACTTCACCTTTGACACCGTGGCGGACACTCTGACGTTCTACTTCGTGGGACAGCTCCGGGTCAAATCCTCCGTCTTCGGCACGGAGCAGACCTTCACCGAATCGCCCGCCACCATCGACTTCAGAAACAGCAACGGGGCGGAGCACACCGTCACTGTGACCGCAGGCATCGGCACGCGGATCGACCGCTACGCCGCAACCTATAAGACCAACGTCGTACCCGACGCCGATCCCGAGTCGCCGACGATCCTCTGGAACCGCAGCAACCCCCAGACCGCCTCTGTTAAAAACGGCGGCAGTGTACCAATGACCTGCTATGTGATGGACAGCTCCGGACTGCAGACTGTCAGCTTCAACGGACAGACGCTCTCGGAGACCAGCTCGCCGAAGCTCGTGAAGCTGGACGACACGCTCTGGTACTTCGACTACACCTTTACAAAGAACGGCAGCAACACCGTGCGCGTCTATGACAAGGGCGGCAATTCCAGCGCCCAGCGGACCACGGTGGACTGGTTCAACGACGTGCTGACGACCGGCGCCATCGCCACAGCGCCGGGTCTGAAACGCAGTGATCTGCGCTTTGAGGACGCGGCAGGCAATCCGGTGAACGCCGGCAGTACGCTGACCAGCATCCCCTTTGTCCACAGCAGCTACAGCCTGCAGTCCGGCACGTTCACGGAACAAAGCAGCGCCAAGCTCTATGTGGACGGCAGGCTCTCTGCCGATCCGCTGAACAAGCTCGCCGGCGAGCGTTGGCTGGCCAGCGAGAACGGGTGCTACGTGGTCCGGGTGGACCGGAGTGACGGCACCTGGGCCAGAGCGGTGCTGCCGCTGTCCACGCTGGATGTGAGCATACCGAACTTCACGCCGAATCTATCCGGCGACGGCACGCTCACAACGCCCTATCTGATCGGCTCCTACAGTGACTGGCAGGCCTTCATGACCTATGTCAACTGCGGCGGCGAGACCCGCGGCGTCTACTTCAAGCAGACCGCGGACATCACGATCGGAGATGGCGACACCGTCGGCCTGGAGAACGTCAGTCCGCCGGCTGAGATCCAGGGCGGCAGAGAGATGAGCGAGCAGGAGCTTTCGGAGTTCCTGGCAGCAAGAGAGGCCGAAGCGCCCGACACCCGCGGGATCATCAGCGCACCCCCAAGCGGCGAGGTCACCTCCGTGGAGGTCGGAAAGAACAGCGTCACCTTCAAGGGTTATGCCTATGACACCGATGACCTCTCCGCAGCTGCTACCGTTGTCATTACCATCGGCCCCAAGAGCTACACGCTGACAGCTAATCAGCCCTATGACGGCCTGTCCGGCGAGATCGGGCCGAACCATGGCTTCACACTGAGCGTCACAGACACAGCGCTGTGCGGGGCGATGCATGCAGAGGTCTATGTGCAGGACATCATGGGAGACGCCTTGGTTGCCTTCTACCAAGGGATCACGATTTACAGAGACACGCTTTACATTCCCACCAGCAGCAGCTTCAAGGGCATCTACGACGGCGGCGGGCACACACTGACCTACAACGTGCAGAATGTTCATTCGGCTGCAGCGCCATTCCTCTACACCACCGACGCTGCTTTCCGCAATCTGCACACCGACGGCCTGATCCAAACCTCCGCGAAGTTTGCTTCCGGTCTCGTCGGCTTCGCAAAAGGCAGCTGCGAGATCACGAACTGCCGCTCCAGCGTCGCGATCGAATCGTCTGTCAGCGGCGACGGCACTCACGGCGGCTTCATCGCGGTGCCGGAGAACGGCAGCAGCGTGACGATCACCGGCTGTGTGTTTGACGGCAGCTTCTACGGCATGAGCACCACAAACTGCGGCGGCTTTGTCGGTTACGCGAGAGAAAACCTGACCATCCGCGACAGTATCTTCGCCCCGGCGGCGGTCGAGTCGGGCGCCGGCTCGCAGAACTTCACACGCTGGCGCGTAGCGAATGAGATCCACATTGAAAACTGCTGCTACCTCACGCCCTTCGGCAGCAGCACCCAGGGCAAGCTGGGCTATGCGATTCATCCGGGCACGAACGTTCTGCTGAGCTTCGGAGATCGCACGGAATACGACGTCTCCGGCGTCACGGCTTTCACGGATGTGCTGGGTTTTGCGGGCAGCTACTACGCCGGCGCGGGCGAGGAGCCCGTCCTGACGGTCAGCTATGTCGACCCGCTGCCCGACAACATTCACTACTGGATCACGGCCACTGCCGGCACGCTGACGGATGTGGGCGGCGCCTTCCGGCTGACCATGCCGGCCGAGGAGGTCACCATCAACATGGAGCTGGACGCCATTGCGGTCGCCTATGTGGATGCGCATGGCAACAACATGGAGCCGCAGTTCTGTGCTCCCGTGACGCAGAGCGCCTGCGTCTGGTCCGAAGGCTGGTACGCTGCTACGGATACACTCGGCCTGGCTGAGCGTGTGGAGATCGACGGCGACGTGAACCTGATTCTGGCCGACGGTATCAGCATCACAGCCATCGAAGGCATCCACCTCGGTCCGGATGCCAGCCTCACCATCTGGGGCCAGACCAGCGGAACCGGCAAGCTGATCGCCAGCGCGCCTACCGAAAACGGATTTGCCGGCATCGGCGGCAACTATGGCGAGAGTCTGGGCAGCTTCACCTTGAACGGCGGCACGCTGGATGTCACCGGCGGCAACGACGCAGCCGGCATTGGCGGAGGTTACGGAGGCTCGGCCGGAAGCATCACGATCAACAACGGCACCGTGACCGCCCAGGGCGGCGCCTGGGGCCCGGGCATCGGCACCGGCGGCGGCTACGGCATCGGCGGCAGCGTGACAATCAACGGCGGTAAGATCAAGGCCATCGGCGGCAGCGGCGGCAACGGCGGCGGCGCAGGCATCGGCACCGGCAACCGCAGCGGCCGAGGTACGACCGACTACACGATCACGATCAATGACGGCGAGGTCGAAGCCTATGGCGGCAATCGAGGCGCCGGCATCGGCGGCGGCAACCGTACCGTTGGCGGTACGATCCACATTACTGGCGGTACCGTCACCGCTTTCGGCAATGAGCTCTATGCCGCCGGCATCGGCGGCGGCAACATCGGCGCTGCTGAGCTGATTGAGATTTCCGGCGGCAGAATCACCGCAACCGGCGGCCAGGGAGCTGCAGGCGTCGGCCAGGGCGACGAAGTCGGCGGCGGGTCCATTCAGATCACCGGAGGCACTGTCGAGGCCACGGCGGGCGCAGGCACACAGGCAATCGGCCGCGGCAGAGGCGGCTCAGAGCAAACCGCCCTGAGCATCTATGATGCGGCAAAGGTCTCCGCCGGCACGGCAAAGGACAGTGCCGCAGCTGTGAATGCACCCGATCGTGTGAGCGCCTGCCAGAGCAACACATATGCCCGGATCGAGCCCTGTACGGTGCACAGCTTTGAAAATGGCTACTGCATATGGTGCGGCAGGAAGCTGCCTCATTATGAACTGTCGGATTGGACCTGGGAAGGATATTCGAAAGCCAGTGCGAATTTCATTGACAAAAACGGCGGCGAACCGCTCTCTGTGGAGGCAGCCATCAGCGTAGAACGCACTGGACCGGGCTGTGAGACACCAGGTCAGGCAGTTTATACTGCAACGGTTACCCTGCAAGGCGAAATCTATACCGACACCAGGACGGAGTCTCTGAGCGCTTTGGGACACAACTGGACCGGGCAGGCCTACATCTGGGCCGAAGATTTCAGCTCTGTTACTGCGCAGGCAATCTGTACTCGCGACGCAACACACGTTCTTACAGAGAGCGCAAAAACGGCGTTCATCCTGACTAAGCCTTCGACCTTTGAGGCCAAGGGCAGCGGCTATTACGTCGTGACGTTCCAAGATGCGGCGTTCACCGAACAGCGCTATGAAGTGGAGGTCCCCGAGGTTGCCTGCGTCGGTGGCGATGCCTGCCCAAGCAAGCATTTTGTGGATATGCCGCCGATCACCAGCTTCGCCCACATTCCCATTGACTGGGCGGTTCTCAACCAGATCACAAACGGCACCAGTGCGAAGACCTTCAGTCCGAATGACACCTGCACCCGCGCTCAGTTTGTGACCTTCCTCTGGCGCACCATGGGCCAGCCGCAGCCGACCCTGACCGCAAACCCGTTCAAGGATGTGAAGGAGGGCGCCTGGTATTACAAGGCGGTGCTGTGGGCCTATGAGAACGGCATCACCTCCGGTACCTCCAAAACGACCTTCACCCCGAATGACAACTGCTCCAGAGCGC
>CADBKF010000026.1:31248-32728 GCA_902795195.1 Oscillospiraceae bacterium | reverse complement strand
CGGATTGCTTGGGATTTCCGGCCCGGAAGGCTTGAAATATCAATCGTTTTACGATATAATATAAGTTCAGAAAAGGAAAAGGAGGGCGCATGATGCTGATCAAACGAAGTCTTCTGCTGTTTTTATGCGCTGCGCTGCTGCTGTGCCTGCTTCCGCAGGCGGTGACGGTATCCGCCGAGGAGGCGCACGAGCATGACTGGGGCGAGGCAAGCTATTATTGGAGCCCCGATCTGTCTTCCGTGACCGCACAGCGCATTTGCCTGAGCGACAACACCCACATCGAAACCGAGACCGTGGATACGGTGCAGCTGTTGGCGGAGGAGCCCACCTGCACCGAGGCAGGCGTGATGCGCTATACCGCATACTTTACGAATCCTGCCTTCACCACGCAGACCAGAACCCGCGCCTACGGCAGCGCGCTGGGCCATGACTGGGGCGCGCCCAGCTACAGCTGGAGCGCCAACAAGGCCGTGTGCACAGCCAAACGCATCTGCCGGAATGACGCGTCGCATGTCGACAGCGAAACCGTGCAGAGCACCTCGGTTGTAACGAGCGAGCCCACCTGCACCGAGCCCGGCGTGCGGACCTACATTGCAAAGTTCACAAACCCGGTGTACCTGGAGCAGACCATCACCGAGCAGAACGTCCCGCCGCTGGGCCACAGCGTGAGCAGCTGGACCGTGACCACGCCCGCCACCTGCACCACACCCGGCACGGAGACCGGAAGCTGCACGCGCTGCGGCCAGCAGCAGACCCGGCAGATCCCGGCAGCCGGCCACAACTGGGGCACCCCCATCTACAGCTGGAGCGCCGATTACACCCAGGTGAGCGCGCGGCGCAGCTGCAAAACCGACAGCAGCCATGTGGAGACCGAGACCGTCACCACCACCGCAAAGGTGACCAAGGAGGCCACGGCGACCACGGACGGCGAGATCACCTTCACCGCGGTCTTTTCCAATCCCGCCTTCGGCACGCAGACCAAGGTCATCGTCATCCCGCGCGAGGCCTCCGGCAATCCGTTTTACGATGTGCCGTCCGACCGCTTCTATTACCGGCCGGTGCTCTGGGCAGTCGCCAACAAGATCACGACCGGCATCACAGCCACCAGCTTCATGCCGGAGAAGGCCTGCTCCCGCGCCGAGGCCGTGACCTTCCTCTGGCGGGCCTACGGCAGCCCCGAGCCCGCCGCCAGCACGGCCTATTTCAGCGACGTGATTCCGGGCTGGTATTACTACAAGCCGGTCCGCTGGGCAGTGCAGAAGGGCATCACCAACGGCATGACGCCCACGACCTTCGAACCCGACGGCATTTGCACCCGCGGCCAGATCGTGACCCTGCTCTGGCGCGCAGAGGGCAAGCCCAACATCGACAAGGGCAGCATTACGATCGGCGGCGGCTCCGACGAGCTGCCGGTGCTGCAGCTGAGCCCGTTTTACGATGTGGACCCCAAGGCATATTATTACAACGCCATGCTCTGGGC
>CADBKF010000026.1:0-31228 GCA_902795195.1 Oscillospiraceae bacterium | reverse complement strand
CACCGCCACACTTTAAGACAGGAGAACGGAAATGAGATTCAGAAGATGGATTGCGCTGCTTCTGGTCGGGCTGCTGCTGGCAGGGCTTCTGCCGGGCGTGATGGCAGCTGCGCCGGAGGAAGCGGATCTCTGGGAGCAAATCTGCGCCGTGGAGGAGGCGGAGCTGGCGCAGGCCGGTTACGGCGAAACGCGCACAGCCCAGCGCCCGACCGCGGCGGACTTTGCCGCCATCTCGCCCAAGGTGGAGTCGCTCGTGCGCGCCTCTGCCGACTGCCGACCCGGCTCCATTGAGCGCCACGGGGATTTCTTCTTCTGGGAGAGCGCCGACGGTACACCGAACGGCTATTCGCCCAGACTGCGCGCCTTGACCTATCAGCAGGCAGCGGAAGGGGAGCCGGCTGAAGAAGATCCCGGCGACACTTCGCTGCGCGGCGGGACGAACCGCAGCATCCACGCGGCGGTGCTGCAGCCCTATTACGGCATGGATGCCAGCTTCAAGGAGACCTATGTCAACGAGGCCAAACGCATCGCTGACGCCATGGGCGGAAACTGCGTGGCCTACCGCGGCACGCAGGCCACCGTGGACCGCCTTGCCTGGGCCATGTCCAACTGCGGCGTCGTCATCGTCGACTCCCACGGCGACACGGACTATGCCAGCGGCGAGGATCACTCCAGCCGGGCCAACACCAGCTATATTCTGCTGCACAGCGGCGCCGGCCTGACCAGCGCCGATATGAAGCGCGTCAAGGGCAGCTACGGCAACTATTATCACGCCTATTACGCCGGAAAATCCGGCAGCATGCAGCTCTACTGCGTCGACGGCACAGTCATTGCCAACCACATGAAGGAGCGCGGCAAGAACAGCTTTGTCTGGCTTGCCACCTGCTTTGGCATGGCGACGGCGGGCATTGCGCAGCCGCTGCGGGCCAAGGGCGTCGAGGCGGTCTACGGCTACAGCCAGTCTGTGACCTTCAAGGGCGACTACCTCTATGAGGACCCGTTCTGGGACCACATGATCGCGGGCTACACCGCAGGGCAGTCCGTTGCATATATGAAGCAGGTCACGGGCAAAAAGTGGGACCCGGGCATGCCCAACTGCACCACCACCGCGGAGGCGCTGCGCGCTTACGCGGCCTTCCCCATTCTGGTGTCTTCGGAGGACGCCTATCCCGGGCAGGGCAGGGTGGACGCGATCCAGACGCCGAGCTCCGCATGGCGGCTGAAGTATGACGGCTGCACCGGCTGCCCCGGCGCGATCTTCAACGACATGCCGCCCAAGAGCCACTGGGCGCACGAGGCGATCGACTGGGCGATCGAACATAACATCACCTCCGGCACCTCCGAGACGGCCTTCAGTCCCGGGACCGGCTGCACCCGCGCGCAGGCGGTGACCTTCCTGTGGCGCGCGGCAGGCTTCCCGTCTGCCGGCGGGGCGCGCAATCCGTTCACGGACGTCAGCCCCACCTCCTATTACTACGCGGCGGTGCTCTGGGCCGTGTCGCAGGGCATCACCTCCGGCACCTCCCAGACCCAGTTCAGCCCGGACAAGGCCTGCACCCGCGGGCAGATCGTGACCTTCCTCTGGCGCACCGCCGGCTGCCCGGAGCGCGGGGGCACAAATCCCTTTGCCGATGTGGCGGAGGACGCCTACTACAACAGCGCCGTGCGCTGGGCGGTGGACTGCGGGATCACAAGCGGCGTTTCCGCGACCAAGTTCTCGCCGCAGGGGACCTGCACGCGAGAGCAGATCGTGACCTTCCTCTACCGCAGCATCCGGCAGCACTGAGCAACTCAAAAAAGTCAAGAAACGAGGCAATACCATGCAGCAGCTGATCCAACAGATGAAAAACCGACTGCGCGCCAACGAGCGGGTGGTCCTGTGTACGATTTTGCAGGCCAGCGGCTCCACGCCGCGCAAGGCCGGCGCCAAGATGGCGGTATATCCCGACGGCAGCATCGACGGAACCGTCGGCGGCGGCGAGATGGAGCGCAGGGCAATGCTGCGGGCATCAGAGCTTCTTGCCGAGGGCAGGAGCGCGACCGGGCACTTTCTGCTGCACCCGGACCGGACCCAGGACATCGGTATGGTCTGCGGGGGAGAGGTGCTGCTGGGCTTTGTCTGTTTAGACCCGGCGGACGAGGCGGCCTGCGCCGTGCTCGACCGAATCGCCGAGCAGCTGGCCGGCAGCGGCCGCTGCTGGCTGGAGACGGTCTACGGGCCGGACGGCAGCGCGGCGATGCAAGTACTGACAGAGGACCTGCACGACGACGATGCGCTGCCGCGCAGCCCGCAGCTGACGCAGACGGCGGATAGGACCGTTCTGCTCGAGCCCATCACGCGCAACGAGCGGGTCTTCCTCTTCGGCGGCGGCCATGTGGGCAGAGCGCTGGTCCCGGCCCTGCACGCCGTCGGCTATGCCGTCACGGTCTATGATTCCAGACCGGCCCTTGCCGATCCTGCCCGCTGGCCGCAGGCCGAGCGGGTGCTGTGCGGCCCGTTTGAGGAAGCCTTCTCCGGGCTGGAGATCGGCCCGGCGGACAGCATCGTGGTCATGACGCCCGGCCACAAAGCCGACTATCAGGTCCTGCGCCAGGCGCTTCGGACGCCGGCAGGCTACATCGGCTGCATCGGCAGCGCGAAGAAGGTCGCCTATGTGAACGGCTGCCTCAAGGCAGACGGCTTTTCCGAGGCGGAGATCGGCCGCATCCATTCCCCGATCGGCCTGCCGATCCTCGCGCAGACGCCCGAGGAGATCGCGGTCAGCATCACCGCGCAGCTCATCCTGCACCGCCACGGCGGCCTGTGAGATGCGTGTGAAGAAAACTTCATTTGCACTTTCCACTGAAATGTGGTACAATTCATTTGAGAAAAGAAGAAAACTGTTGGAGGTTTTCGGATGAAACGCAGACTTTTATGCCTTCTTTTGGTGTTGGTGCTGCTGGCTGCCTGTGTGCTGCCGGCGAGCGCGGCATCCTTTACCGATATATCCGGACACTGGGCGGAAAGCTACATTAAGCGCGTGGTCAGCATGGGCCTGTTCAACGGCGTGACCAGCACGGAATTTCGTCCCGGCGTGGCGATGGACCGCGCCATGTTCGTCACGGTGCTGGGCCGGCTTCGGCAGTATCTGGGCGGCTTTAAGCTCGACGATTGGAGCAGCCGGCAGTGGATGCTGCCCTACCGCTTCACGGATGTGAAGTCCACCGCCTATTACGCGCCGTATCTGACCTGGGCCACGCTCCACGGCATCACGAACGGCACCGGCACCTACACCTTCTCGCCGAAGCTGGAAATCACGCGAGAGATGATGGCGACAATGATCGCCAATTTCCTGAAGATGGAGGGCTACAAGGTCAGCCAGACCGTCAGCGCGCCGAAGTTCAGCGACGCCAGCCAGATTTCAAGCTGGGCCAGGGACAGCGTCACCTACCTCGCCAGGGCCGGCATCCTGCAGGGCCTTTCCGACGGCAAGGGCGGCGTCAGGTTCGCCCCGAAGAAGAGCGCCACCCGCGCCGAGTGCGCCGCGGTGTTCTGCCGGCTCTATGACGCGATAAAAAAGGATTTTACCCCGAGCTATCCGTCCAGCCTGCAGCTCTCCAACGGCACGCTGGAGATGGAAACCGGCAAGAGCCTGACGCTCACGGTCTCGCTCTATCCTTCCTCCGTCACCAACAAGACGGTGGTCTGGATCTCCAACAATTCCTCGGTCGTCAAGGTCAACGCAAATGGCAAGCTGACTGCGGTCTCGCCCGGCACCGCGCGGGTCTATGCCATGGCCGACCGGGTCTATGTCTACTGCACGGTCACGGTCAAGCGGGCCGCCGGCAGCAACCTTGCCTACAACGGCATGAGCTATCGGGACAAGTGCCTGATGGTCTACGGCCGATACATCGACGGCGAGTACAGCGGCGCCTTCCGCACGGTCTACACCACGCAGGAGGAGGCCTTGGCCAACCAGGTGTCCATCACGGTCCCGGTCTGGACCATCTATAACGGCTCCAAGATCTCGGGCACCCGCACCTTCCAGATCCATAAGAACCTGGCCGCAACGGTCAAGCAGATCTTCCAGGAGATCTATGACGCGCCCGACAAGCCGCCCATCAACGTGGCCGGCGGCTGGCGCTGGCGCAGCTATGAGCAGTCTGAGCACAACATGGGCACGGCACTGGACCTCAACCCCAACTCCAACCCCTATGTATATTCCGGCAGCGACCCCTATTCCGCAGGCTTCAAGCCGGGGGAGGACCCCTATTCCATCCCCATCGGCGGCACGATCGACCAGATCTTTGCCAAGTACGGCTTCAAGCGCGGCATCTACTGGAACAGTGGCAACAAGGACTATATGCACTATTCCTTCTTCGGCTGGTGAGCCAGCCGGGCATTGGCCTTGGTGGGCCATCGATCCATCCACAAAGACCGTGAAAATGAGAGGAGAACGCCATGAAACGATTGATCTGTTGTCTGTTGGCACTTGTTCTGATCCTGCAGCTGTCGCCGGTGCTCAGCGGCTCTGCCCGTGCAGAGGGACTTCCCATCGAGCAGACCGAAAGCGCGGTTCCCGATTCCGTGATTTCCAACGCAGCGGCAGAGCTGCGCGCGCAGCTGGTGAAGCACGCGGAGAGCCATACGATCCACATTCCGACCGACCATGCATACTCCGATGCAGAGGAGCGCAGAGCGCTTACCTACGCCATTGTGGACAAGGCGCTCGAACACACCGGGAATCCCAAGGAGGGCGACGCGCTTCGGCTGAATGTCAGCCATTGGGGATTTAAGTATCTCATCGGGTCTTCTTATCTGGACATCACCTATTCGATGACCTATTACACGACGCCTGAGCAGGAAAGCGAGCTGGATACCCTGGTTGCGAAGCTGCTCTCCGATCTCAAGATCAGCAGCAAGACCGACCGCCAGCGCTTCTATGCGATCTACGACTACATCTGCAAGAACATCACGTATGACTATGCAAATCTGAATGATGAGAGCTATAAGCTGAAGTATTCCGCCTATGCTGCGCTCAAGAACAAGACTGCGGTCTGCCAGGGCTATACGGCGCTGCTGTACCGGCTGCTTCTGGAGGCCGGCATCGACAACCGCGCCATCATGGGCACGGGCTATAACGGCAAGGACCCGAAGGGCGAGAATCACGCCTGGAACATCGTCAAGATGGGCCGATACTATTATAACGTGGACTCCACCTGGGATGCAGTGTATGTGCAGGCGAAGCAAAACGGCATCTTCACCCTTCGCTGCAACGATAATTTTATCAACCACGAGCGGGACGCGGAATACAACACCTCGAGCTTCAACACGAAATACCCGATGAGCCCGACCGACTACAGCCCCTTTTTGGATGTGCGCGGCGTCGACTACTTCTTTGACCCGGTCGTCTGGGCGGTGCAGGAGGGCGTAACCAAAGGAGAATCCGACACAACCTTCGGCCCCAACAAGACCTGCACCCGCGGCCAGGTGGTGACCTTCCTCTGGCGTGCCAGGGGCTGCCCGTCACCGATGAGCCTGAGCAATCCGTTTACGGATGTCAGTACCACCGATTATTTCTATCAGCCAGTGCTCTGGGCCTATACCTCCGGCGTGACCGAAGGTGTGAGCAAGACAAGCTTCGGACCGAAGCAGAGCTGCACCCGCGCCCAGGTCGTCACCTTCATGTGGCGCGCCCGCAGCAAGCCCACGGTCTCGGGGAGCAATCCCTTCACAGACGTCGCACCCGGCGCATACTACTATGATGCAGTCCTCTGGGCGGTGTCACAGGAAATCACCAACGGCACGAGCGCTACGACCTTCAGCCCCAACCAGACCTGTACCCGCGGCCAGATCGTCACCTTCCTCTACCGCGACTATGGGCCCAATGGATAAGCATTGCGACCGAGAAATCCGTACTTTTCACGTGAAAAAGCGTGAAATAGGAACGGATTTCTCGCTTCGCTCGAAATGACAGAGCATTTTGCAACAGGCCCATTTTTTTGCTTGCATTTTGGCGAAAGCTGTGATATAGTGACGCAAGCGCAAGACGCAAAACTGAATAACGGGTGTTCTTGATAACCACCCCAAAAAAACAAGGAGTGTATTTCCCATGAAAAAAACCATCGCTGAATTCCGCAACCTCGTCCGTACCGTCCCGCCGCTGCTCGTGACGCTGCTGGTTCTCTCCATTGTGGGCATGAACCTGCTGGCAAACAAGAGCATCCACACCGGCGTCGACTGGCTGGCCCTGGATTGCGGTATTCTGTTTTCCTGGCTGTGCTTCCTGTCCATGGACGTGCTGACCCACTGCTATGGCCCGAGAGCTGCAAGCATGATGTCGGTGCTGGCGCTGCTTCTGAACCTTCTCATGGCCGCCGTCTTCTTTGCCGCCGGCAATATCCCCGGCGAGTGGGGCGAGAGCTATGTCGAGGGCAGCGAGGCCGTCATCAACGCCGCGCTGGACAACACCTTCCGGGGCACCTGGTTCATCCTGCTGGGCAGCTCGATCGCGTTTGTGGCCTCGGCGATCTTCAACAATTTCCTTAACTACGGCATCGGCAAGCTCCTCAAGCGCAAGCAGGGCTTCGGCAGCTTCGCGCTGCGCGCCTATGTCTCCACCTTCCTGGCGCAGTTTGCCGACAACCTGATTTTCGCCCTGCTGGTCAGCCGGATCTTCTTCGGCTGGTCGATGCTGCAGTGCTTCACCTGCGCGCTGACCGGCGCGGTGATGGAGCTGCTCTTTGAGATCCTGTTTTCGCCCCTGGGCTATCGCGTTGCCAAGCGCATCATGGCCGCAAGAGGCGAGCAGGCCTGATCGGAGGCAGTCATGAGGATTCTCATCACCGGCACCTCCGGCGGCATCGGCCGGGCGATCGCCGAGCGCTTTCTGAACGAAGGGCACGAGGTCTGGGGCGTGGACCGGCAGGGGAGTGCGCTCTCCCATCCGGCCTATCACCATGTGGTTTCCGACATCCGGGACGCGGCAGCGCTTGTGCTGCCGCAGCCGGAGGTGCTCATATGCAACGCCGGCACGCTCGACGAGCAGACGGCGATCTCCGTCAACCTGGAGGGCACGATGGCCTTCACAGAGCACTTTCTGGAGAGCCAGACCTTGAAATCCGTGCTCTTCATCGCCTCGGCCTCCGCCCGCAACGGCGCGGAGTTTCCGCGCTATGTGGCCAGCAAGGCGGGCCTGGTCGGCTATATGAAGAACCTGGCGCTCACACTGGCCCGGCGGGGCGTAACCTGCAACAGCATCTCGCCCGGCGGCGTGATCACGCAGGCCAACCGGCACATTCTCGAATCCGAAAAGCTCTACGCGGCAGTCAAGGCGGAGACCCTGCTGGGAAAATGGGCCGCGCCGGAGGAGATCGCCGATCTGGCCTGGTATCTCACCATGGTCAACCGCTCGATCACCGGCGAGGATATTCTGATCGACAACGGGGAAATGCTCAAGTCCAATTTTATCTGGTAAAGGCCGGAAGGCCGACCGTCGTCCGCCTGCCCCAGAAAAAAGCCCGCGATTCGGAAAATTTGTATTGACAAATCGGCCAATGTTCGCTATAATAACTGCCTGTGTCCAACCATAGACGTGTGGGTTCAAGTCCCATCTCCCGCACCAAAGCGAAAATCCTGTCACGCAAGTGGCAGGATTTTCGCTTTGTATTCTACATTTTTCAGTTTTAAGTCTTCATTATTCATTAAAAGTGACAGGATTTTCTAAATGAATACTGAAGACTTAAAAATGAATAACCGTCTAATACTTGAATATTCGGACTTTTAATGCTTTTCAAGTATATTCGCCTGCAGCGAGTTTGATTGCGCTGCGCGCAGTTTGCCGGCAGATCCGACGTAGCGCGGGCAATTTGCCCGCAATTACGGCCGCCTGGTGCATGTCGTGCGGGCAGATTGCCCGCGCTACATTGAAAGATGACTGCTAGCATATCGTATGCAGGCAGTTGGGCAGCTATGATCGGAATTAAATGATATATGCCCGCCGGGGCATAAAACGAAAGCTCCCTTGCCGAACAGGCAAGGGAGCTTTTTACGCGTTGCAGGCATTATTCCGAGACCGGCTGCAGCACGAGGTAGACCGGGTCGCCGCTGATGGGCTCGTAGTCTTCCTCCGGGTAGAGCAGCTCCCACAGGAAGCCCTCCTCCAGAAGCGGTGCAAAGCAGTCGGGGAAGGCGCGGACGGCATCCTCGGACTGCGCGGCCTCGTCCAGATACGAGCGCAGACACAGACCCTCCGGATCGTAGGCCAGAATGCGGTCCCAGGCCTCGGAGATGATTGTGCTGTTTTCCTCGGGCACGACCGCCTCGCTGTTTTCGGCGGCTTCGGCGGCCTCGTCGGTCTCCGGCTGCGGGAAGTAGCCCTGCAGCCATTCGACCAGGGCAAAGGCAGCGTCCACGTCGAGCTCCAGAATGATGCGATCGTCGGATTCCAGAACCTGTGCGTCCTCCAGTAGTGCTGCCAGGGCCGGCTCGACCTCCGAGAGCGCCTCGGGCAGCTGCGTGTCCAGATTGTAGAACACCAGCACCGGCACGCCGGATTCCATGCACAGATCCTCGCAGAAGGCCAGCTCGGCTGTCGACTGCGCGTCGTCCTTCGGCAGGTGGCGTCTGGGCGGCTCGGCGGTGTCGACTTCGTCTGTCGGCGCGAAAGCAGTGCCGGCAGCGTCCGGCATTCCCTCCGCGGCGACCGCCGTCACCGGCGGGATCGCCTCGGTGAACACGGTAACGATCTCAGGCGCCTCCACTTCGGCCGATTCACCTGCAGGCGCAGGGGCCTCGGGGGCTGCCTCCGGTTCTTCTGCAGCTTCCGCCGGCGCATCTAAGAATGGCTCGGCGGGGGCCTCCTCCATGGGGACCTCGTCGTCCTCCGCGGGCGCTGCGCTGGCGGAACGAAAAGCGAAGCCCTCGGCTGCGGCCTCGGCAGCCTCGGTGCTCTGCACGGCTTCCGGCTGCGCGGCAAGGTCGCTGCGCTGCGGCAGCTTCACCGCGCCGGTGCCCAGAACGAGCGCCAGCACCGCTGCAATGCCGCCGAAGGCGATCGCGCTCTTGAGCCAGCGGGGCCGCCTAGGCTTCTGCCTGGACGCGGCCTCGGTCTCGATGCGGGCCATAATATTCTCTTTGAGCTGCAGCGGGCAGGGGACTTCCAGATTTTTTGTATTCAGCTCCAGAGCCGTCATGGTCTCCAGGAGCGCTTGACAGGCCGGGCACTCGGACAGATGCGCCTGCAGGGCTGCTTCTTCTGCGGGGGTGTTGGTGCCGTCAAGATGGGCGCTGATGAGTTCAAATGCAGCGTCACAAAGCATTGCGCATCCTCCTTTCTGCTTCTTTAGACGAGCTTTGCGCGGAATAGTTCCCAAGCTCGAGAACTTTGTTCCGCAGCTGCGCTCGTGCGCGGGAGAGACGGGATTTGACCGTGCCCTCCTGCAGATGGAGAATTTCTGCAATTTGCTGATAGCTCAGATCGTTGATGGCCCGCAGGGTCAGGATCTCGCGATAATCCGTGGGCAGCGCTGCCAGGGCCTGCGCCACTAAGGCCCGATCCTCGGCCAGAAGCAGCGCCTGCTCGGGGTCCGGGGCCGGGTCCGGCAGATCGAGCTGACTCAGCTCGCTGCTCTCGTCGTCCTGCACCGTGAGGGAAACGGCGCTCTTCCGCTGGCGGCTGCGCAGATGGTCGATGCACACGTTGTGCGTCAGCCGGAACAGCCAGGTGGAGAAGGCGGACTCAAACTGAAACGCGCCAAGACTGCGCCAGGCGCGCAAAAATGCTTCCTGGGCCATGTCGCAGGCGTCGTCCTCGTTCCCGGTCAGACGCAGGGCCAGATTATAGACCTTGACCTGATAGCGCTCCACCAGCTCGCCGAAGGCATTGTTGTCCCCGGCGAGCACGCGCTCTATGATCTCTCTGTCGTCCATATCGTTTACCTTAAATCGCGTTGGATCCCGCGCACCACGGCGCGGACGTCGTCCGCCGTGCTCACGCGCGAGATGCGGTCCTTGTATTCGTTGCTGTAGGCCACGCCCCGCAGATACCAGGCCAGGTGCTTTCTGGCCTCCAGGCAGGCGATGTGCTCGCCCTTGTCGGCCATGGCGATTTCAAACTGCCGCAGCGCGACGTCCATGCGCTCGCGCAGCGGCGGCCGCTCGGGGATCTCCTGCCCGGAGAGGGCGGCGCGGATCTGCCCGAAGAGCCAGGGGTCGCCGAAGGCGGCCCGGCCTACCATGACAAGATCGGCACCCGAACGGAGCAGGCAGCGGAGGGCGGCCTCCGGACTCACCACGTCGCCGTTAGCGATCACCGGGATGGAGACGGCCTGCCGGACCTTTTTGATGATGTCCCAGTCGGCCACGCCGGAATAGAGCATCGCGCGGGTCCTGCCGTGGACCGTGATGGCCTGGGCGCCGTTTTCCTCGCAGCATTTGGCCAGCTCCACCACGTTCACGCTGCCCTTGTCCCAGCCCATGCGGGCCTTGACGGTGACGGGAACGTCCACCGCCGAAGAAACTGCCCGGACGATCTCCCCGGCCAGGGGCAGGTTTTTCATCAAGGCGCAGCCATCGCCGTTGCCGGCGATCTTCGGCATGGGGCAGCCCATGTTGATGTCGATAAAGTCGAAGGGCGCGTGCCGGAGGGCCAGAACGGCACCTTCGGCCATGATTTCCGGGTCGTTGCCGAAAATCTGAGCCCCGCAGACGGCGCCCTCGTTTTTTGTGAGCAGGGAAAAGCTCTTCCTGTCGCCGTAGTGCAGCGCCCGGGAGGAGACCATCTCGGTCACAGTCAGCACGGCCCCGTGCGCGGCGCACACGGTGCGAAAGCCCAGATCCGTCACGCCGGCCATGGGCGCCAGCGCCGCGCCGGCCTCGATGACATGGGTCCCCAGCTGCATCCGATCTCCTCCCTTCGATAAAGCCAAAACATTATAGCATAAACAAGAGAAAAATGGAAGTGAAATAAAAAATTGTTTACAGAACGGCAAAAAAATGATAGAATAGGAAAAACAATCGGCAGAGCCGGAAGGGAGGGCAGACATGCGAAAGCTTTGGACGGCGCTGCGGGAGTTTTTCCGCAAGGGCGATCTGCTCCTGCTCTTTATCTGCGTGCTGACCTCGGTGTTCGGCATCGTGGTTATTGCCAGCGCCACGCGCTATATGGGCTCGAGCCGCCAGGTACTGACGCAGAGCGCCGCGCTGATGATCGGCATCGTCGTCTTTGTGGCGGTCTCCCTGGTCGATGTGGAGCTGCTGGCGGAATACCGGCTGTTTCTCATGGCCTTCAACTATCTCTTTGTTTTGCTGCTGCTTTTCTTCGGCAAATCCAGAGGCAACAACCGCGCCTGGCTGTCGGTCCCCGGCCTGCCGTTTGACGTGCAGCCGGCGGAGATCTGCAAGATCACCTTCATCATTGTGCTGGCAAAGACCATGAGCATCTACCAGAACCAGGTCTCGTCCCTGCGCTCGGTGGGCAGCATCGGCCTGCAGACGGCCATCATGGCGGGCCTGATCCTGGTCATCTCCAAGGACATGGGCTCGGCGCTGGTCTATGTGTTCATTTTCCTGCTCATGGCCTATCTGGGCGGCATCCGGGGCTGGTGGTTCCTGGGCGGCGCGGCAGCCGTGGCGGCCGTTGGGCCCTATGCCTGGAAGCACGTGCTGCGCGAGGACCAGATCGAGCGCATCATGATGATCTTTGACCCGACGATCGACCCCACCGGACAGGGCGTCCGCTGGGACACCAACCGAAGCATCAACATGATCTCCGGCGGCGGCATCGCGGGGCAGGGCCTGTTCCGCGGGGCCCTGACGCAGAACGGCGCGATCGACGCCCAGCACACGGACTTCATCTTCTCCACGATCGGCGAGGAGCTGGGCATTCTGGGCTGCATCCTCACGATGCTGCTGCTGACCGCCATCATCGCCCGCTGCATCCACACGGGGCTCAAGACGCCGAACTATATGAACCGGCTGATCTGCTTCGGCGTGGCGGCCATGCTGGCCTTCCAGATCCTCATCAACACCGGCATGTGCATCGGCGTGATGCCGGTCATCGGCCTGACGCTGCCGTTTATCAGCTACGGCGGCTCGTCGCTGATCACCCTGTTTCTTGCCATGGGCGTGGTCTCGAGCATCCACATGCGCCCCGACCCCGAGTCGGCATCGCCCTATGTGCAGGCAAAGTACTGAAAAAAATCCCTGAGCTGCAAAACAGCTCAGGGATTTTTTTCAGTGGTCAGTGTTTAGTGTTTAGTGGTTAGTGTTCGGTGTTAGCGTTTAGCGTTCGGTGTTTCGTTGATGATGCCAGATCCATGTCATTCTGAGGAGCGCAGCGACGAAGAATCTAAGAGCACCGAATAACGAGTTTTTTTTAGATTCTTCGCTGCGCTCAGAATGACATTTCCAAGATTTACGCGTAACAAGACCCTAGTGTTTCGTGGTTTTTAGTTTCTGGTGTTCGGCGTTCGGTGTTCGGTGTTCAGTGTACAGTGTTCCGTTGATAAAGAGCCGACTCATGTCATTCTGAGGAGCGCAGCGACGAAGAATCTAAGAGCGCCGAATAACGAGGATTTTTTAGATTCTTCGCTGCGCTCAGAATGACAAGTACAAGGCATGGCGCAAATCTCTGCCTGTTTCTCACTAGCCACTAGTCACTACTCACTAGCCACTGCTCACTCCTTCAGCTTCCGCTTATTGCCCTTTTCGTCCACGATGTAGGTGTTATCCAACTGGGCGGTGAGGTTCTGGCGGACGGATTCGATGTAGATTTTCCGCAGCGCGTCGCGCTCGTTGATTTCCTCGGGCGTCAGGCCCTCGGTTTTGGCTTTTCTTGCCAGCTCGTTGATTCGCTTGATGGTATCCTGTATCATACTTTACCCCACTGCGGAGGAGAGCTCCGCGATCACAGAGAAGGTTTCAAGGTCCAGCACGTCGACCTCGTAGTAGCTGCAGACATAGAGCTTGCCGCCGATGTTCAGGCAGCGAGCGCCGTCGGGGTAGAACTCCATCTGGATCGCGCCGCGCTGGGTGAAGCTGCCGCTGTCGTAGCTGTAGAGCATATAGCTGCAGCCCCAGTCGGAGTAGCCGTACATCGGGAAGCCGATCAGCCGGTCCGCGCCGGAGACCAGAATCGCGTGATGGTTGTACAGAGCGTCGGAGTAGCTGTCAGGCAGGATTTCCTGACCCTCGAGCGTGACGTTCTTCGGGTCGGACACGTCGAACATGGACATCTGCAGACCCTCGCTGCGGCCTTCCTCGGTCACCGCCTGGCCGAAGCCGAAGAGCTTGCCGTCGGGGAAGGGGTGCAGGTACTGCGACACGCCGGGCAGCTCCAGGGCGCTCTGCACGGTCGGGTTGGCCGGGTCGGAGAGGTCAAGCGTGAACACCGGGTCGATGCTGCGGAAGGTGACCACGTAGCCCAGATCACCCATGAAGCGCACGCTGTAGATGCGCTCGTCGGCGGCCAGATTGTCGACGCGCGAGAGCTCGTTGAGATCGGCGTCGAGGATCGTGACGCGGCTGTTCTGCAGATCGTCGTCCTCCTGCCACATGTAGTTTTCCCAGCCGTAGGTCTCGTCGGTAAAGACGCTGTAGCTGTAGCTGTAGGTCGTGGTGGCGGCACGCAGGTTGCCGTTGTAGACGTCCAACGAGAACTGGTTGAGAAGCGAGCCGTCGAGCGTGCAGCTGGCGTCCATCTCGAGGGCGTCTGCGCCGAAGGAGATGCGCTTGATCTCCGTTGCGGCGGTGTTGCGGTAGTCCACCACGGTGTACTGGTTTTCGGTGTAGGGCTCAGACGCGGCGCTGTTCTGCACGTTGCGGGCAAGATACAGGGCCTCATCGTTCATGTAGACCACATCGGTGCTGCCGGTGAAGGCGCAGCTGTCGCTGGCCTCGGCAGCGTCCAGGTCGTAGACGCCCACGACCGTGAAGCTGGGATAGTCCACCTCGGGGCAGAGGTAGATGCGGTCGGCTGCGATGGCGGTATATTCGCTGCCGGAGAAGAGTCTCGGCGCGCAGTCTTCGGCCGGCACATCCTCTTCATAGATGCTGTAGACCGAGTTCACGGTGATGAGGTAGACGCGGCTGTCCTTGAGCCGGGCGGTCTGGTAGTAGCCGTCCTGGCCGAGATCGCCGATCTGCACGGGTGCGGTCTTGTCGCTGGTATCGTAGATCAGCACGTGGGTCTCGGTGGCGTCATACCAGTTGCCGTCCTCGCCGGTGCCCCATTTGTTGCAGTTGACGAGGATCGCCATGCGGTTTTCGGTGATCAGCATGGCGTTGCCGTAGTAGTAGATGTTTTCGCTGCCGTCGTCGCTGCTCTTTTCCTCGAGGGGCAGCTCCAGCTCGCAGACCACTGCGGTTTCAGCGCCGTCGGCCCGGACGATCTTCACACGCATATCATCCAAAATATAGATGTATTCGCCATCAGTCTTGACCGAGTCGGCCTCGTCGATGCCGGCAACCTGCACGTTGGTGCCGTAGCTGCCGCCGCCGTAGCCGCCGGCGTTGTCGGCGCTCATGGGCGCTTCCGCTTCCTCCACAGCGGCTTCCGCCGGTACGGCCTCGTCAAACCCGCCGCCGCGGCCGCCGAAGCCGTACTGGTTCATGTTGGCCCGGAAGCTTTCGGCGATCTCCTCATAGCTGGCGGCCAGCCGGATGGGCTCGAGCTCCTCGACCTCCGCGCGGGAGACGTGGGTCGGGGCCTCAGAGCTCTGGGTTTCGGCAGGGTCCGTGCCCGGCTCGGTGGGCGCTTCGGTCGCAGGGGCCTGAGGCTCGGTCTCCGGCGGCGTCGGCTCGGCCGGGTCGGAGATGGGATTCTGGTTTGTGCAGCCTGCAAAGAGCGTCAGCAGGAGCGCCAGCACCAGAAGCAGACAGAGCATTCTGTTTCGGTTCATTCTGATTCCTCCTTTTGATATATCTATGATATCATCCACTGTCAATAGGACGAAGCAGCGCAGGAAAAGTTCCACAGCTTTGGCAATTTGACGGAGCAGGGGAGCGCCGCATTCCGTATTAGTTGACATAATTCGACGTTCCGGCTTGTTTCGCAGTTGCGACAGGTTGACAAAAAATCTGTGTATTTTTCCCCATGAAAAAAGTTATACACATTTTCCACAGAGTTTTTCACAGGCCGGAAGGCCAAGAACGGCCGGTATTTGCCGTATAATTTCCAAATTTTGGAAAACCCGCAAACGAAAGAGGCCGTGACCAAAAAATTTGTAATTGGTTGCCATAATATTTTTTGTTGCTTTTTTCACTTGACAGGATAGATAAAACCCCGGCCTGCTCAATGCAGACCGGGGTAGAAAAGATATTGCTTATCGGGGGAAGACGCCAAACAGCTCCAGCGTGTGGGTCGCCGTCTTGGGGATATGAATATTGGCATTCGGACAATACAGGTAATAATCGTACTCCAGATCCAGGCCGCTGAAGAGGATCGGCAGATTGCCCTCCGCGGCATCCTGCAGCATCGCGTCCTTCAGGGCGGCAGGCTCCCTGCATTCGTAGATGCGGCCGATTCGGAAGGCTTCCAGGTGGATGTAGGCCGACGGATCGAACGAACAATCTCCCAGCAGCTTGTCGTAATATGCCACGGCGTTTTCCGGCGTGTTGAGCTCCTCCAGCAGCGGCTGTATCAGGTGGGACTGCACATCGAAGGTGCGGTTTACCGTCCGGCCGCCGCTCAGATGGTAGTGGACGGTAATGGTGGTGCCGTAGCCGTAGTTGCCTGTCGCGCCGAGGTCGAATTGCGCCAGAGAATCCCGGTGGAGCTCGAGCAGCTCGTGCAGAAGCCGGGGATCGTTGAGCTCGATGACGGCGTCGGACACTGAATTTTCGTTAATATTGTAGTTGTAGGTGCCCAGCTCCAGCGTGGCGGACGCGAGCTTTTCCTCCTTGGGCACATAGTGCTGGACGCCGAGGACGTCGAAGCGCAGCGCGCACAGCGCCAGGACGGTCACCAGCGCCGCACACAGCCAGCCGAGCAGCTGGCGCTTGCGGAAGACCTTGATGGTCCGCTTGAGCATCATTTCGGCGGCAAACCAGCCGATGAACGAGGCGACCACAAAGAAGAACACGAGTACAGGGAAGGCCGCTTGCATGATGTTTTCCCCCAGGGAGAAGATCATGGTCAGGATCATGCCCAGGCCCAGCGTGCAGCTGAGGGTGAACACCAGCAGGAACGCGATCCTGGCCCAGCGGTGGGCCATGGCCTCGCCGGCCTGCTCGATGTGGCGCTTGCGGTAGTGCAGCCAGCCCAGCACGATCAGCACGACGCCGAGGATGGCATAGCCAAACAGGGGATACCAGAAGCCGATCCGGGTCTTGCTTTCCCCAAAGGTCGCCGAACGGACAAGCTGAATGATGGGGGAGAGATAGCTGAGCCGGTCGGTGTGCAGCTCGAAGTTCACGCCGAAGGTCAGGCTTCGCATCAGAACCAGGATCGCCAGCGGCAGCGCGGCAAAGATGAAGTTCAGAGCGACATAGCTCAGCATCGCAATGACCGTGTTGCCGGAAATGAGCATGCAGAAGACCGCAAGCCCGTAGAAGAACAGGAAGCTCAGCAGCTGTACCAGCAGCACCTGCCAGAGCTGCTCGCTGCCGCGGAAGCCCACGGCGGTCAGCTGGCTCAGCAGCGTCTGCACCACAAAGGGGACGACGGCAAAGCAGAGACCGGAGAGCAGGTTCGTCACATACTGGGTCGAGCGGTTGATGGGGAAGGCATGCATCATGTAGGCGCTGCGGGTCTGGTGCAGATAGCGGAAGACCAGCGCCGCGCACAGAGGCGCATAGCCGAAGTTCATCAGCAGGTAGGAGATCGTGCTGCCGTTGCAGAAGCTCGCCATCCATATGCTGGTTCGGTCGATGCTGCTGTAGCGCATGATCGCCACGGGGCCCGACAGCAGCAGAACACCCAGCAGAATGCCCCAGAGCGGCGCGAAGCGGGTCACATTTTTGCGGAACAAAACGGGACTAAACAAGGATGTCTTTGACTGCATAGTCAGCACCTCCCAGCTCATAGACAAAGATTTCCTCCAGTGTCAGCGGCACCAGATCGTAGAATACGGGGTTGAGGGCGGCCAGGGCGGCGCTGGCCTGCTCCTGCGAGGCCCGGAGGATCAGCGTTTCGATCTTGCCGTTGGCGCTGCGGTGGATGACCGGCAGATCGTTCGGCAGCTCTCTGGCCTCGCGGAAGACCACCTGGGCCTTGACCACGTTCTCCTGCAGCTCGGACAGCGGCCGCTCGAGCAGCAGCTTGCCCTGGTGGAGGATGCCCACATGGTCGCACACGTCCTCCAGCTCGCGCAGGTTGTGCGACGAGAGCAGCACCGTCGTACCGCGCTCGGCCACGTCCTGCATGAGCAGGCTCCACACCTGGCGGCGCATCACAGGGTCGAGGCCGTCGACCGGCTCGTCGAGGATCAGCACCTCCGGCCGCACCGCAATGGAGAGCAGGAACGCCGCCTGCTTCTGCATGCCCTTGGAGAAGCGCCGGATCGGCATGCGCTCGTTGAGTGTGAAGAGCGAGAGCATCTTATAATAGAGCTCATTGGAGAAGCTGGGGTAGACGCCCGCGTAGAAGCGGCGCATTTCGGCCAGGTTCGCAGACGGGAAATAGAACACGTCGTCGGGGATATAGGCGATGCCCCTCTTGACGGCCGGGTTTTCGTAGACCGGCTGGCCGTCGATCGTGATGGTGCCCTCATCCGGGCGGAAGATGCCGGTGATCAGGCGGATCAGGGTGGACTTGCCGGCGCCGTTGGGGCCCACCAGGCCGTAGACCGCGCCGGAGGGCACCGTCAGCGACAGATTGTCCAGCGCCCGCACCGTGCGGAAGGTTTTCGTGATGTTGCGTACCTCAATCATGTGGCGTAGCCTCCTTTATCAGGGATATCAGCGTTTGCTCGTCCTCGCCGAGCTGGCGCAGCTCGGTGGCGGCGGCCAGCAGCTGCGCGCGCAGCTGCTGCTTGCGGCCCTCGTCCACGCCGTTGAGGCTGCCGACGAAGGAGCCGCGGCCGGAGATGGAGTAGACAAAGCCCTCGCTCTCCAGCTCCCGGTAGGCCCGGGCGATCGTGTTGGGGTTGATGGTGAGCTGACTGGCCAGCTCCCGCACCGAGGGCAGCTTTTCGCCCTCTGCCATGGCGCCGGAGAGGATCATCCGGCGTAGCTTTTCCTTGAGCTGCTCGTAGATCGGACGCGGATCGCGGTAGTTGAGTGTGATCAATGGCCTCATTCCTTTCATTTATGATTTGGGGTGAAGCAAGATATGCTATAAGTGTATTAAGTAGCTTAATACACTTATAGCATAAAAAAGCGGCCTTGTCAAGCCTTTTTTTGAAGTGGTCAGTGGTTAGTGGTCAGTGGTTAGTGAGGAGAGAGGAGTGAGGAGTGAGGATGAACTGCGTTCCTCACTCCTCACTCCTAATTCCTCACTCAAATGACCCCCAGCATGACCAGGAGCAGGAGAACGAAGGTGACGAGGACGGCCAGGGCGAAGAGGGTGAAGCCGAGGCTGATGCGGCCCTTCTTGCCGGAGGCGGGCTGCGCCACAAGGTCCGCGCTGCGCAAGGCGGTCACGATCGGCTTGTAGAGCAGCAGGGCCAGGCCTGCGTTGATGCCGCTCTTGATTAAATTGAAGGGAAGGAACACCGTCGCCAGCATTCCGGCCACCGTCTCGCGCGGCACGCCCATATAGAACGGCGTGATGATGTAGTTCCAGATCAGCATCGACGCGGTCATGCACAGCATGCCGATGAGCAAGCCCAGGATCGCAGACTTCTGGTTGCGCCGCCTGGTGTAGATCCACGCGGCGGGCACGGAGAAGGCGCAGGACGCGACCACATTCATCAAAAACCCGTACAGACCCGTGGAGCTGATGGTCAGCATTTCGATCAGAGAGACCAGGGCTGAGACGATCACGCACGAGAGCGGCCCGAAGATGAAGCCGGCGATCACGATCAGCGCGTCCTTGGGCTCGTAGCTGAGAAAGCCCGCCACGTTCGGGATGACCTTGCTGATGAGCACCGAGACGAAGCTGACGGCGACAAACATCGCCATGACGGCGATATAGCGGGGGGTGGATTTCTGATTCTGCATTTGACTGCCTCCTTAAAATAAAAAACCTGAAAACAAATGTCTTCAGGCGTGAGGCGCAAACGCACCAAACACATCTTCTTCCATCCAGACTCTACTGTCGGTTTCGGAGTTGCACCGAATCGGCCCGAAGGCTCGCGGACTGTACCGCCGGTCGGGAATTTCACCCTGCCCTGAAGATATTTGAATTGTGCCAATATTATAGTATGATGTGTCGCATAATGCAAGCATTTTTTTCTGAGTTTCCCATTCCTGTGCGCAGATTTGACAGAATGCCTGTTTTGTGCTATACTCTATGCCTGTGATCGCCCCGGTCAGAGGCAGCCAGGTCGACTTCGCCAACGTAGGGACAAGCCTCGCTTGTCCGCTCTGCCCGTTTCCGTGCCTTGACAGCGGGCGAGCAGTGCTCGCCCCTACAATGCTGCTGCGCTTCAGGCTTGTTACGGCTGCGGTGCGTTGGGACGGGAGACCCGTCCGCTACGGCTGCGGTGCGTTGGGACGGGGAACCCGTCCGCTACGGCCTTCCCTCGGATCACTTTCCACTTTTCACTGTAAACTGTCCACTCGCAGCTCCTACTGCCTATTGCCTCACTGCCTATTGCCTCGCTGCCTGTTGCCTCACTGCCTATTGCCTCACTGCCTGTTGCCTCATCCGGGCATCTGAAACCCATGCATCTTTCCGCCGGGGGCGGTGTCGGTGATATCGCCGCCGATGATCCGGCCCTCGCAGACCAGGATCGTGGCGTAGACGGGGCCGGCGGAGTCGGGATAGTTCAAAAGCTCATACACATAGCGGGTGGCGGTCTTTCCGGCCTGCTGGGTCAGGTCGAAGCCCTGGCTCAGCTGCAGCTGATTGTAGCGGTTGAAAGTCTCGTTTTCGGCCTCCTCCGGGATCGTGACCTGCTGGGTCCTGACCGGCTCGCCGTTCACGTCCCAGCCGTACTGGGCGAGAAAATCCAGCCTGGCGTCGTTGCTGTCTCCGGCGATGCCGGTCTGCTGGGCGGTCTCGCCGCCGTCCTGCAGGCCCACCAGCAGCATGACAAGCAGCACGACCAGCGCGATCAGCAGCACAAAGATCGCCGCGATTTTGGTTTTGGAGACCTTGGCGGTCATAACAAACATCGGAAATGCTCCCTTCGCAGTTTGATGATGCTTCAGCCTATGCAGGGGAGCGGGAGGATATGCCAGATGCAGCGATTGGACAAATTTCTCTCCGAGGCCGGCGCGGCCTCCCGACGGGAGATCAAAAAGCTCGTGCGCAGCGGCGCGGTCACGGTCAACGGCAGCCCTGCCAAGGCCCCGGAGCAGCCGGTTTCGGAAACGGATGTGATCTGCCTGCACGGTCAGCCGGTGGAGGGGCGGCGCATCGTCGTGCTGATGCTCCACAAGCCCGCGGGCTACCTCAGCGCCACGGAGGATGCAAAGGACCCCACCGTCATGGACCTGCTGCCGGAAAAATACCGGATCTGGGGCGTGGCCCCGGTCGGCCGGCTCGACAAGGACACCGAAGGCCTGCTGCTTCTGACGAACGACGGCGATCTGGCCCACCGCCTGATCTCGCCGGCGTCCGGCGTGGAGAAGGTCTACTATGCCCGGCATGAGGGCAGCTGCACCGAAGCGGACGTCTCCGCCTTCGCTGCCGGCATAATGTTAAAAGATGGAACCTTATGTAAACCTGCGAAGCTGGAGCCGCTGGGCCCCGGCGAGAGCCGGGTCACGCTGACCGAGGGAAAATACCATCAGGTACGCCGGATGCTGGCAAGCCTCGGGCATCCGGTCAGCTATCTCAAGCGGGAACGCGAGGGCACGCTCACGCTGGGCGATCTTCCGAAAGGCGAATACCGCGAGCTGTCCATGGATTGCTTTGTATAAAATCCACAAAGTACATTCATGATGATTATTCAGAAAAAAGCACGGTTTTTTCCGCCCTATTTTAGAGACAATGACAAAACTGTGGTGGTTTTGCATAAAAAACATGGGCCATTTTGAAATAAAATGTCAAAAGGCTCTTGAAAAAAGCTGAGAAATGCGCTAGAATGAAAAGGTGAATTGCACAAACAAGTCCTGCGACTCTACTCATATATAGGAGGTCTGTCTTATGGCCCACCGCATTTTCTCAGACGTTGTGAACAAGATGAAAACCGCCACCGACCGCGCCATCGGCGTGATCGACGCCGACGGGCTTGTTGTCTCCTGCTCTGACCCGCAGCTGAGCGGCACCAAGCTGCCCGAGCTCACCAGAATGCTGAACCTCTCCGAAGAAACCCTGCTGCTGCAGGGCGGCAAGACCGTCAAGAAGCTGGCTGCCAACGACGATGCCTATGACTACGCCGTGTTTGTCGAGGGCAGCGACGAGCTGGCGCGTTCGCTTTGCATGATGGCAGACGTTGCCCTCAGCGAGGCGAAGCTCTACTATGAAGAAAAGCACGACATCGCGACCTTCATTAAGAATATCATCACCGACAACATCCTGCCCGGCGACATCTACATCCGCGCCAAGGAGCTGCATTTCCCGACCGATCAGGCCCGCACGGTGTTCCTGGTCCGGCAGGCCGGGGCAGGGGACGCGGCCGCGGTCGACGTGCTGCAGAGCATGTTCCCCGACCGGCAGCAGGACTTTGTCATCAGCATCAACGAGACCGATCTGGTCGTGGTGAAGACCGTCTCCGGCAGCCTCGAGCAGGAGGAGCAGCTGGAGCTGGCCCACACCATGGAGGACGCGCTTAAAAATCAGCTCTACCTCAAGACCACCATCGGCATCGGCACGACTGCGCAGCATCTGCGCGAGCTGGCCGACTCCTATAAGGAGGCCCAGGTCGCCATCGAGGTCGGCAAGGTCTTCGACACCGACAAGACCATCGTGAGCTACGAAAATCTGGGCATCGGCCGGCTGATCTATCAGCTGCCCACCACGCTCTGTGAGATTTTCCTCTCCGAGGTCTTCAAGAAGAACTCCATCGACTCGCTCGACCAGGAGACCCTGTTTACGATCAACAAGTTCTTTGAGAACAACCTCAACGTATCCGAGACCTCGCGCAAGCTCTTTGTCCACCGCAACACCCTGGTCTACCGGCTTGAGAAGATCAAGAAGCTCACCGGTCTGGACCTGCGCGAGTTTGACCACGCCATCATCTTCAAGGTGGCCCTGATGGTCAAGAAATACCTGTCCAGCCGGGAGAACCGCATGTTCTGATCCCGGCGCCCGGAAGGAGTACCTATGATCGATTTTGAAAACGTCACCAAGATTTACGAAGCCGGAAACCACGCGCTCGAGGGCATCACGATGCACATCGACGACGGCGAATTCGTCTTTCTGGTGGGCCCGTCCGGCTCCGGCAAATCGACGATCATCAAGCTGCTGACCGCCGAACTTTCGCCCACCTCCGGCTCGATCTCCGTCAACGGCTATCAGCTGGAAAAGATCAAGCGCCGCAAGATCCCCTATATGCGAAGGACCCTGGGCGTCATCTTCCAGGATTTCCGTCTGATCGAAAACAAAACTGTCTTTGAGAACGTCGCCTTCGCCATGCGTGTGGTCGGCGCGTCCACCAAGGAAATCAAAAAGCGCGTGCCCTATGTGCTCGACCTTGTCGGGCTGGAAAACCGGGGCCGCCGCTTCCCGAACGAGCTCTCCGGCGGCGAGCAGCAGCGTGTTGCCATCGCCCGCGCGCTGGTGAACAACCCCGCGATGATCATCGCCGACGAGCCCACCGGCAACCTCGACCCCCAGCGCTCCTATGAGACCATGCTGCTGCTCGAGCGCATCAACGCCCTGGGCACGACGCTGCTGGTCGTGACGCACGAAAAGGAGCTGGTGAACCGCTTTACCAAGCGGGTCGTGGCCATCGACGAGGGCCGCGTCATCAGCGACGGAATGGATGGGTATTACAGCTATGAAAAAGAGTAGAAACATTCGATACCTGTTCACCGAGGGCGTCCACGGCATGTTCCGCCACGGCTTTATGAGCTTTGCGGCCATTGCCGTCACCGTGGCCTGCCTGGTCATCATCGGCACCTTCGGCATGATTTTGTACAACCTTGGCCTGATGGTCAAGCAGCTCGACGAGCAGAACCGCATCCTGGTCTTTGTGGATGAAAGCTACGGCACCGCCGAGGCCAGAAGCGTGGGCTCCTCGATCAATATGAACCCCAACGTCAAGCAGGCGGTGTTCGTCTCCCGCAGCGAGGCGCTGGCAAACTTTGAGCAGCAGCAGGGCGTGGAGGCATTTGAGGGCGTGGACGCCAACAACCTGCGCGACCGCTTCGTGGTCACGCTCGTGGACAACGCCAAGATGGAGCAGACGCTCACAGAGCTCAGCGCCGTGCAGGGCGTGGCGGACATCAGCTCCCACCCCGAAATCGCTGACGGCATCGTGATGATCCAGAAGGTGCTGAACGTGGTGTCGGTTGCGATCATCATTGTGCTTCTGGTCGTTTCGCTGTTCATCATTTCCAATACGATCAAGCTCGCCATGTATGACCGGCGCGACGAGATCGCCATCATGAAGATGGTCGGCGCAACCGACAGCTTCATCCGCTTCCCCTATGTGATCGAGGGCTTTTTGATCGGCCTGATCTCCGGCGTGCTGGCGTTCTTCATCGAATGGGGTCTTTACGACCTGATCGCCCGGGCCATCGGCAATCTGAACGGCAACTTCGGCCTGTTCATCGTCGTGCCCTTCACCGAGGTGCTGATCGTGGTTGCGATCACCTTCGGTCTGACCGGCCTGCTGATCGGCGTGCTGGGCTCCGTGTTCTCCATCCGGAAGTTCCTGGATGTGTAATTCCCGGACAGACAGCACGGTCCCGTTTCCCTGGAAAAGGAGGCAATTATGTACAAATACAGACGTGTCATCATCAGCGTGATCGCCGGGCTTCTGGTGCTCTCCCTGCTGGGCGGCATCGTTGTGAGCGCGTTTGCGGCGAGCTCCTCGGAGATCAAGTCCCGCATTGAAGCGCTCGAGCAGCAGGAGGCGCAGATCGCAGCCCAGCAGGCTGCCCTCAACAGCGAGATCTCCGACGCCAAGAACGAGCAGATCGATCTGATCGGCAGAAAGAGCCAGATCGACCGGCAGCTCAAGCTGACGCAGGACGAAATTTCTAATAAAAACGCGCAGATCCAGGAGTACAATCTCCTGATCGCCGAGCAGCAGAATGAGCTCGACGACATCCTGCAGCAGCAGAAGGAGCTCAACGACCGCTACCAGACCCGCATCCGCGCCATGGAGGAAAACGGCTCGGTTTCCTACTGGTCCGTGCTCTTCAAGGCCAGCAGCTTTGCAGATCTGCTCGACCGTGTGGACATGGTCAACGAGATCGCCGAGGCCGACAACAAGATGATGGCGGAGCTCTCCGCTGTTGCGCTGCACATCGAGCAGGTCCGCGCGGACCTTGCCGCGGTCAAGCTGGATGTTGAGGCGGCCAAGGAGGAGCTGGCGGAGGCCGAAGCCGAGCTCGAGCAGGAGCGTGCCGAGGCGGATCAGGTCCTCAACGACCTCAACGCCAACCGCGCCGAGCTGGAGGCCGCCTATGAGGCAGGCGAGGCCATGGAGCTGCAGCTGAGCGCCCAGATCGCAGCCCAGGAGCTGGCCTATAACCAGGCCCTGGCCGACGAGGCCGCTGCAGCAGCCGCAGCGGCAGCCGCGGCGGCAGCAGCAAACGGCGGCGGCAGCAGCACCGGCGGCGGCAGCGGCCCGAGCGGCGGCGCATCCGCCTCCGGCTTTATCTGGCCCTGCGGCGCGCGCATCATCACCTGCCGCTACGGCTACCGCACGCACCCGGTCACCGGCAAGACCAACAGCTTCCACACCGGCGTCGACATCGGCGCCGGCGCAGGCTCCCCGATCTATGCCGCCAACAGCGGCACCGTTACCGCGGCGGGCTACGACGGGGCCTACGGCTACTACGTCACGATCAACCATGGCAACGGCTTCTCGACGCTTTACGGCCATATGACGAATTTCATCGTCTCGAGCGGACAGACAGTCTCGCAGGGACAGGTCATCGGCTATGTGGGCTCCACCGGCCTGGCCACCGGCCCGCACCTGCACTTCACCGTATACTACAACGGCGCAACGGTCAATCCGCTGAGCTATCTGCCGTAACAAACCAGGGCAACACTGTACCCAGGCTGCGCAGCCGGTGCGGTGTTGCCCAAAACCATATTCGCCAAACAGGAGAGCTTATGAGCAAAAAACAACATTGGATCATCACCGGCACTTTTGTGCTGTTCGCCATTTTGCTGACCTTCCTTGCAACCACCACCTTCTGGTACGGAAAGATGAAGACCGCGATCGAGGACGCGCGCGCCCAGAGCAGCAGGGAAAGCACGCTCTATGACGCGGAAAAGCTCGGGCGGATCGAGCAGATGGTGGACGCCTACTTCATCGGCGAGACCGACCCGGACAAAATGACCGAAACGCTTGCAGACGCCATGATCGCGGGCCTCGGCGACGAGTGGAGCTACTATATCTCCGCCGAGGAATACGCGAGCTATCTTGAGAGCGTTGCGAACTCCTATGTGGGCATCGGCGTGACGATCAGCTGGGAGGACGAGAACCCCAAGGGCTTTACGATCATCGATGTGACGCCCGACAGCCCGGCCTACGCCGCCGGCCTGCAGATCGGAGATTACATGCACAAGGTCAACGGTACGGATGTGACCGAGCTTGGCATGGACGAGACCAAAATGCGCGTGCGCGGCGAGGAGGGGACCGACGTCACTCTGACCATCCTGCGCGGCGACGAGGAATTTGACGTCGTCGTGACCCGCGCGAGCATCAAGACCGTCAACGTCACCTGGGAGCTGCTGGACGACGATGTGGCCTATATCCGCATCCGCAATTTTGAGGCGCACTGCGCCGAGGACAGCCTCGCGGCCATCAAGGCCGCCATGCAGCAGGGGGCCAAGGGCATCGTCTTCGATCTTCGCTTCAACCCCGGCGGGCTCAAGAGCGAGCTGGTCACGCTGCTCGATGCGCTGCTGCCGGCCGGCCCGCTGTTCCGCAGCCTGGACTACAGCGGACGCGAGACCGTCGATGAGTCAGACGCCAGGTGCCTGGAGCTTCCGATGGCCGTGCTGGTGAACGTGGACTCCTATTCCGCCGCGGAATTCTTTGCCGCAGCCATGCAGGAGTACGGCGCTGCGACGATCGTCGGCACCCAGACCTACGGCAAGGGCTATTTCCAGACGACGCACGAGCTGCCGGACGGCTCTGCCATCCATATTTCGACCGGAAAATACTTCACGCCCAACGGCGTGAGCCTTGTGGGCGTCGGCATCACGCCGGACCGCGTGCTGGAGCTGAGCGACGAGCAATACGCGGATCTGTACTACGGCCGGCTGGCCCACGAGGACGATCTCCAGCTGCAGGAGGCTGTACAGGCTGTGAAATCCGC
This sequence comes from Oscillospiraceae bacterium, assembly GCA_902795195.1. Classification (GTDB taxonomy): domain Bacteria; phylum Bacillota; class Clostridia; order Oscillospirales; family Oscillospiraceae; genus JAFRPC01. The sequence continues at coordinate 4,752 of CADBKF010000026.1, read as the reverse complement.
AGAATAATACGGCGCAGCGCAAATAATACTTGACTTATGCCGCAAAGAGCGAGTATAATACAGTGCAAAATTGAGCACAGGAGGCTGTTTTGACATGGCAAAGGAATATAAGCTGACGACATTCGCACTCAAGGATCTGGAGCAGGAGCTTCAATATCTCAAAACCACCCGGGAAAAGGAGGTTGCCGAACAGATCAAAGAGGCGCGTTCCTTCGGCGACCTTTCCGAAAACAGCGAATACGACGAGGCCAAAAACGAGCAGGCGAAGCTCTATGGCCGCATCGCGGAGATTGAGAACATTCTCAGCCACGCCGTTATCATCGACGAGACCGAGGACGCGGCCGGCAAGGTCAGCCTGGGCTGCACCGTCAAGGTGCGTGACCTGGAATTTGACGAGATCGGCATCTACGCCATCGTCGGCTCCCAGGAGGCGGACCCCGCGAACTTCCGCATTTCCGACGACTCTCCCTTCGGCCGCGCGATGTCCGGCAAGACGGTGGGCGACATTGTCGAGGTGGATGCGCCCGTCGGCCTGCTGAGATTTGAGATTCTGTCCGTAGAGAAGTAGAGAGAATAGGAGAAAACATGGCAAAGTATACACCCGCTGCCGAACTGCCGCTGGTTGACCAGGTCCGGGTCCGGCACGAAAAGCTGCAGGCACTGCAGCAGGAGGGGAGAGATCCCTTTGAAATCACCAAGTACGATGTGACCCACCACGCCCAGCAGGTGCATGACAGCTTCGACGCGCTCGAGGGCAGCGAGGTTTCTCTGGCCGGCCGCATCATGAGCAAGCGCGGCATGGGCAAGGCGATCTTCGCCGACCTGCAGGACCGCTCCGGCCGCATCCAGCTTTACATCAAGATCGACGAGATGGGCGAGGCGGCCTTTGCCGAGTGCCGCAAGCTCGACGTGGGCGACATCGTTGGCGTCAAGGGCCTGGTGTTCCGCACCCAGCGCGGCGAGGACTCGGTCAAGACCACCGAGATCACCCTGCTTTCCAAGTCTCTGCTGCCCCTGCCCGAGAAGTTCCACGGTCTGACCGATGTGGAGACCCGCTTCCGTCAGCGCTATGTGGATCTGATCGTGAACCCCGAGGTGCGCCGCAATTTTGAGATCCGCACCAAGTTCGTCTCCCATGTGCGCCGCTACCTCGACGAGCGCGGCTTCATGGAGGTCGAGACCCCGGTTCTGAACACGATTTCCGGCGGCGCCACGGCGCGTCCCTTCATCACGCACCACAACACGCTGGACATCGACATGTACATGCGCATCGCCACCGAGCTGCACCTCAAGCGGCTGATCGTCGGCGGCCTGGAGCGCGTCTACGAGATCGGCCGGATCTTCCGCAACGAGGGCATGGACCCCAAGCACAACCCCGAGTTCACCACGGTCGAGCTCTATCAGGCCTATACCGACTTCGAGGGCATGATGGATCTGTTCGAGGAGCTGCTCTCCTCGGCCGCCAAGGACATCCTCGGCACCTACCAGCTGCAGTGGCAGGGCTACGACATCGACCTCACGCCCGGCTGGCCGCGCCTGACCATGGCCGAGGCCGTCAAGCAGTATCTGGGCGTGGACTTCATGGCTGTCACCACCGACGCGGAGGCCGAACAGCTGGCCGCTTCTGTCGGCGTGGAGCTCGGGCCCACGAAGGAGCACACCTGGGGCAACTTCCTTTATGAGTGCTTCGACCAGAAGGTTGAGGAGAAGCTCATCCAGCCCACCTTCATCACCATGCACCCGGTGGACGTGTCCCCGCTGGCAAAGCGTTCGCCCAAGGACCCGCGCCTGACCGAGCGTTTTGAGCTCTTCATCTGCCACAGCGAGATGGGCAACGCCTTCTCCGAGCTCAACGACCCCATCGACCAGAAGGGCCGCTTCCAGAAGCAGGTGGAGCTGCGCAAGAAGGGCGACGACGAGGCCGGCATGATGGACGAGGACTACATCACCGCCATGGAATACGGCCTGCCGCCCACGGGCGGTCTGGGCATCGGCATCGACCGCTGCGTCATGCTTCTGACCAACTCCGACTCCATCCGCGAGGTCATTTTGTTCCCGACAATGAAGCCCTTAGATACACCAAAGGACAAGAATGGTGTACAGAAATCCGAGGAGGCTGCAACAGTAGAGACGGCGTCTGAAGAGGCTCCGGCGGTGAATGCGAACGATCCTTCCATGCCGATCTTTGATGCGAAAAAGCCTGACTTTGCAAGCCTCGTGATCGAGCCGCTGTTTGAGGATCTCGTCGATTTCGAGACCTTTTCCAAGTCCGATTTCCGTGCCGTTAAGGTCAAGGACTGCGTTGCCGTTCCGAAGAGCAAGAAGCTGCTTCAGTTCACTCTTGACGACGGAACCGGCACAGATCGCACCATTTTAAGCGGAATTCACGCCTATTATGAGCCGGAACAGCTCATCGGCAAGACCTGCATCGCCATCACGAATCTGCCCCCGCGCAAGATGATGGGCATCGATTCCTGCGGCATGCTGATCAGCGCCGTACACAAAGAAGGCGAAGAAGAAAAGCTTCATCTTCTGATGGTAGACCCGAGCATTCCGGCAGGCGCAAAGCTGTACTAATAAGTACACCATGGCATGTACTCTTTTGCCGGAAAAACGGCATGTCCTACATTGCCGCTTTTTAGCCGAAATTCACACAAATACACCATAAGTACACCAAAGTGGCTGTAAGTCGCCATAAGTCACTGGATAAGAGCTCCGATTCAATTCGGGGCTCTTGTCAATCCAGCAGCTTTGCGTTAATGGATGGAATACGATGATTTGCAGTATAATTCAAGCGAAATATTTAATTGACGCATTAAGGCTTCCTCACTGCAATCAACGGCAGGTGTTAAATGGCATAATGACAAAAATACCTCTGAACATTGTTGGTTCAGAGGCAATACCTCAAATTATACCTTGCATTGCGCCGATGTTAATCTGCGTTGCTTGTGGCAACGGACCTGCCGGGCGTATCATGACTGCGAAAGGAGGCTTTTGCCATGTTAAGTGAAAACATTAAGACAATCAGAAAAGCAAAGGGCCTTTCCCAAGAAGAACTCGCAGTTAAGCTGAATGTGGTTCGGCAAACGATTTCCAAATGGGAGCAAGGCCTGTCTGTTCCGGATTCTGAGTTGCTGCTTGCGTTATCTGAAGCACTTGAAACTCCCGTCAGCACTTTGCTTGGAGAGGCAGTTACAGAGCCGGAGGCAGATAATCTGAAAGCAATATCTCAAAAGTTGGAGGTGATCAACCTTCAGCTTTCTAAAAGGCAACAGTCACGCAGGAAGATAGCTCATTGGCTTTTTATCTCAATGGCAGTTGTGATCGTAATCATCACAGCGATATTATTTTACCTAAACAGCCCTTACTTGGGATGGAATTACAATGACCCTGAAACGGCAGTTCTTGGGACTGCTTTCCATTCCTTTGAATGGGTATTTGTCCGAGTTGCACCGATCGTACTCATTGGGGCAATTGTTGGAATCATCGTGACGAGGAGGAAAGACAGATGAGAAAAAAGATGAGTATTCTGCTTTTCACACTCCTTGTCATGTTGCTTGCAGTCAGCATGTCCGGCTGCAGTGGGTCAGATGATGCACCGCCGCAGGTAGCGGAAGACGAGATTCTGCTGATAATCCAATTGGATTTGAAAGAAGACATTGGACTGCTGATCCTCGATCAAAACTTGGACGGCGTTGAAACCAGCGGAGGTATTTCTAATGCTGACAAATCCGATCTGAAGAGCAATGAAATTGTATACTGGACGCTTCACAAGCAGGAATATGAAAACCCGGCAGACTCGGTGGGTCTGTCTGTTCGATTCAGGGTCATCACGGAATACTGCGATCCGAACTATGAAAACGACTATCCTGAAGAATATACGGTTCTGCTCGATCCGATTTCTTTCAATGCGGATTTTCGTGAGACTTATCACATAACTATAACTGGGGACAAGGAAAACGGCTACCAGGCGTCATTGGACGAGACTTGATATCGAATGCTACGGCAATGTTGATGCACTAAGTCAGAAATTTTCATTGAGACACATTGTTGAGGCGCTTCTGAGCAATTGCTTAGGGGCGCTTTTTTGTTATCATTACTCCTCTTCAGCTCCTGCACATTTCAAATTTTCAGCCATTCCGGGTACACTGTGTCCATGAAGGAGGTGCAGCCATGGGACAAAGTTTTGCTGAAATGCATCCGGAACTTGCCTCTGAGTTTTCGGAACGAAATCTGCCGCTGACGGTTTCAGATATTACATACGGATCAAACAAGAAATACTGGTGGATCGGCAAGTGTGGACATGAATGGCTTGCAAGTCCTAAAAGCAGACATTCCGGCGAAGGTTGCCCCTATTGTGCTGGGATGAGGGTACTGGAAGGTTTTAATGATCTTGCATCCATTAAGCCGGAGTTGGTCGATGAATGGTCTTCGGAAAATGAGCCGCTAAAACCCAACAATGTAAATGCCGCATCTCATCGAAAGGTAAAATGGAAAGGCAAGTGCGGTCATGAATGGACAGCAGAAATACGCGCAAGAGTCAAAGGGACAGGCTGTCCGTATTGTTCCAATAATAAAATCATGCCGGGGTTTAACGACCTTGCTACTCTTCATCCAGAACTGGCAAAGGAATGGTCACCAAGAAATCTTCCCTGGACACCGGACCAAGCTCCAGCGGGAGCGAACAGAATGGTATGGTGGCGGTGTGAGAAAGGCCATGAGTGGGAGACGCTTATATCCACCCGTGCGGGA
>CADBKF010000025.1 GCA_902795195.1 Oscillospiraceae bacterium | reverse complement strand
ATGGCCGTCACAAAGCGGCGCAGCACCGTCCCGGGTCCGCGCCTTGCCGGCAGCAGCGGCGGCAGCAGCCGCCCCTTGGCCTCCTGCAGCACCGCCGGCGGCAGGGCAGCTGCGGCTATCTTATGTAAACCATCTGACGCCGCAGCGGCGCTCTGCAGGGCAAGCGTGCAGAGGGGGTAACAGGCCGCATTCTTCCGCTTCGCCGCCTCGAGCTCGCCCCGGTTTTGCGCGAGCGCCTCGCTGTCGTACAGCCCGCCCAGATCGAGATACACTGCGTCGAGCCCGCACAGCCGCGGCTCGAGCACATGCGGCGCGGTGCCGTCGGCGACGGCAAGGCCCAGGCCGGGTACGATCAGCCCGTCGAGGGAATCCGGGTCGGAGGAGCAGTAGATCTCCTCTGTGTCATAGCCCAGTCCCCTTGCCGCCGCGCCGATGCGGCGCATGAGCGTGGACTTGCCGCAGCCGGGCCCGCCCTTGAGCAGGATGCGTTTTCGGATGCGCGGATCGGCAAAGAGCGCGTCATAATTGGAGCAGAAGCCCCCGGGTGTGTTGGCCCCGAGAAAATAGCCGGTGGTCATAGCATTCCTCCCTTTCGCAGTTATGATATGCCGGCCAGGACAAATCCGTGCCCGCACTTGATTATTTTCCTTCCATCGGCTATAATGGCAAAAAGTTCGTTTTGAGGTGAAGCTATGGCAAAGACATTGGTTTTGGCGGAGAAGCCCTCGGTGGGCAAGGAGCTGGCCCGGGTGCTGGGCTGCCGCAGAGGCGCCGACGGCTACATGGAGGGCGACCGCCACATCGTCACCTGGGCGCTGGGGCATCTGGTCACACTGGCAGACCCTGACGTCTACGATAAAAAACTCGAAAAATGGAATATGGACGATCTGCCCATGCTGCCGCAGACCATGAAGCTCGTGGTGATCCGCGAGTCTGCAAAGCAGTTCAAGGTGGTGCAGAGCCTCATGAAGCGGGGCGACGTGTCCGATCTCGTCATCGCCACCGACGCCGGCCGCGAGGGCGAGCTGGTGGCCCGCTGGATCATGCAGAAGGCCGGCTGGAAGGGCCCGGCCAAACGCCTGTGGATCTCCTCGCAGACCGACAAGGCGATCAAGGAGGGCTTTGCCAATCTCAAGCCCGCCAAGGACTACGACAATCTCTTCCGCTCGGCCCAGGCGCGGTCCGAGGCCGACTGGCTGGTGGGCCTGAACGTCACGCGGGCGCTCACCTGCAAGCACAACGCCCAGCTCTCCGCCGGCAGAGTCCAGACGCCCACGCTGGCGCTGATCGTGCAGCGCGAGGAGGAGATCAAGCGCTTCGTGCCGAAGGAATACTACGGGGCCGCGCTCCAGCTCGACGGCTTCCGGGCCACCTACCGCGACGAAAAGGGCGTAGCCCGCAGCTTCGACAGGGACAAAATGGAGCAGCTTGTCAAGGCCTGCGAGGGCAAGGAGGCCGTGATCACGCAGATCACCAAGATGAAGCGCCAGACCCCGCCGCCGGCGGCCTACGATCTGACCGAGCTGCAGCGCGACGCCAACAAAAAATACGCGTACTCCGCCAAGGAGACGCTGAATCTGATGCAGAGCCTGTACGAGCGGCACAAGGCCCTGACCTACCCCCGCACCGACAGCCGATACATCTCCGACGACGTGGTTGCGACCCTGCCCGACCGTCTGCGGGCTGTCATGCAGAACCCCTACAAGGACCTGGCCCAGGCGGTGCTGCGCAAAAAGCCCCTGCAGACCAAGTACCTGGTCAACAATGCCAAGGTCACGGACCACCACGCGATCATCCCCACCGAGGAGCAGGCCATGCTCTATGAGCTCTCCGGCCCGGAGCGCAACATCTACGACCTGGTGGTGCGGCGCTTTCTCGCGGTGCTGCTGCCGCCGTTTGAGTATGAGGAGATCAAGCTCATCGTCCAGGTGGACGGCAAGAGCTTTGTCGCCTCCGGCAAGCGCGTGCTGGACGCGGGCTGGAAGGCCGCCTACGACCAGAATTTCTCGCTCGACGAGGAAGAGGACGAGGAGGAGCAGCAGCGGCTGCCCGATCTGCAGAAGGGCCAGCGGCTGAAGATCCGCCAGGCGAAGCTCACCACCGGCAAGACCTCGCCGCCGGCACGCTACACCGAGGCGACGCTGCTGACCGCCATGGAGCACCCCACCGGCCAGGTGGAGGACAAGAAGCTGCAAAAGATCCTGCAGGAGACCTCCGGCCTCGGCACGCCCGCCACGCGCGCGGACATCATCGAGAAGCTGTTTTCGACCTTCTACATCGAGCGCCACGGCAAGGAGCTCGTGCCCACCTCCAAGGGCATCCAGCTGATCGGTCTGGTGCCGGAGGATCTCAGAAGCGCGGCCCTCACCGCCCGGTGGGAGGACCGGCTGGCGAAGATCGCCAAGGGCGAGGAGCAGGACAAGGCCTTTGTGACCGAGATGCGCGGCTACGCCACGCGGCTGGTTGCGGCGGTCAAGGCCAGCGAGGCCCGCTACACCCACGACAACCAGACCCGCAAGCCCTGCCCCCAGTGCGGCAAAAACCTGCTGCTGGTGCACGGCAAGCGCGGAGACATGCTGGTCTGCCCGGACCGGGAGTGCGGCTTCCGCAAGAGCGTCACGCAGACCACCAACGCCCGCTGCCCGAACTGCCACAAGAAGCTGGAGCTCTGGGGCGAGGGCGACAAGCAGACCTTTGCCTGCGTCTGCGGCTATCGCGAGAAGCTCTCGGACTTCCAGGCCCGGCGCAGGGCCGACGGCGCGGGCAAATCTGACGTCCGGCGCTACATGGCGCAGCAGGAGCAGCAGCAGTCCGGCGGCAGCACCGCCATGGCGGACGCGCTGGCAAAGTGGATGGCGGGGAAGAAGTAGTGGCCCTGGAGAGTGGACAGTTGACAGTGGATAGTGGAAAGTGAGTATTCAGTATTCAGTGTTCGGTATTCAGTTGTCAGTTCCGTGTTGCAGGCGACGACAAGCGGAATGAGGTTCGACAGGAAAAGCCTTCCCCTTGAGGGGAAGGCTTTGAATGCGAGGTGGACACAATTATGTGGAAATGGGAAGAATCATGAAGTTGACAGACATCTCAAGGAATGATCCGGCGTTGTATGCGGATATGAAGGCGTATTTGCAGTCCGGAGAATGGGAAACCGCATATGAAAGCGATACCGCCCTGTGGCTGCGGCGGAAGCAGGGTTGGCTCAGCGCGATCGCCGCGCTGGATCTGACGGAGGCAGGCGAGATTCTGCGGCAGCTTCCGTCCGACGGCGCGATGGTTCTGCGCGGCTGCCCGGGGCTGCGGGCGCTGGCGGAGGGCCTTGGCTTTGACGGCTGCGAGCCCTGCTGGCAGGCGGTGTATGAGAAGCAGGCGCTGCTGCCGGTCACGACCGAGCTGGTGATCCGGCACCCGGACGCGCAGGATTTCCCGCAGTTCCGGGACAGCTACGACCTGGGCGGCGGCGACGAGCTGCGGCGGGATTTTGACCGGCCGGATTTCCTCGGCGGCTATCTGGACGGGGCCTTTGTGGGCTACATCGGCCTGCACGGCGAGGGCTCCATGGGCCTTTTGCACGTGTTTCCCGAATACCGCCGGCGCGGCTACGCCGAGGCGCTCTACAGCACGCTCATCAACAACCAGCTGAAAAAGGGCCGCCTGCCCTTTGCCCAGATCATTGAGGGCAACGAGGCCTCCCTGGCCCTGCAGCGCAAGCTGGGCTTTACGCTCTCGCGCGACCTCATCTACTGGATGTGGCGGGAAGACGCGTGAGGAGTGAGGAGTTAGGAGTGAGGAGCGAGGAGTTAGGAGTTAGCGGCGAGTGTTCCGTCATCACCGTAGGGACGAGCATTGCTCGTCCGGTGTGCGAAGCACACATCGTTTGCGTTCAGCAAACGATCGGCTTGCATTGATTTTCCTGCGGAAAATGCATCCTTCGGATGCGCGGACGAGCAATGCTCGTCCCTACAGTCAAGGTCGAAGTGCACTGCAGATTATAAGCATATCATGCGCATAAGCAAAGCCCCCGGAATGCGTTCCGGGGGCTTTGCTTATGGATCAAACTCGGATTGAAATTCAAGGGGTTCATCCGTAAGGGGGTGGCGGAATGCGATCTGCTTGCACACCAGGCGCTGGCCGCCGGTGCCGCCGCCGTATTGGGGATCGCCCAGGATCGGGTGGCCCAGGTGGGCACAGTGGACCCGCAGCTGGTGGGTGCGGCCCGTGACCGGGTGCAGCTCCAGCAGAGCTTCTTCCCTGCTGTTCTCAGTCCCACGCGACAAAACGCGGTATTCGGTGACCGCTTTCTTTCCATCTTCACGGACGCAGCGCAGGAGGCTGCCGGGAGCCAGGCGGGCAATGGGCAGCTCGATGCGGCCCTCGTCCGTATCCAGCCAGCCGCTGGTTTTCGCCATGTAGGTCTTGCGGACCTCCCCTGCCGCCTGCGCGTCCATCAAAAGGGCGTGGACATAGGCGTTCTTGGCAAAGAGCACCAGGCCCATGGTGTCCCGGTCGAGGCGGGTCAGCACGTGCACCGCACAGTGCTGACCCGTTTTTTGATAGTAGCCCAGAAGATAATTTGCCAGCGTGCCGCCCTCGCGGTTATAGGTCGGGTGGACGATCACGCCCGCGCTCTTATCCAGCACGATGATGGACTCGTCCTCGTAGACGATGTGCAGGGGGCCGTCCTCGGCCGGGAACTCCGGCGTCTGCTCCTCGATCCGTGCCTCCACCACATCGCCCGCCTGCACGATCCGGTTGGTGTGGGCGATCTCGCCGTTCACCGTGAAGGCATTTTGCGGCTTGAGCCGGCGCACGAGGCCGTCGGAGATGCGCAGCTCCCGCCGCAGGATCCACTGCAGCTTTGCCGTTCGGTTTGAAATACATCGTAAAATCATGACAGCCTCCGGGGATGGGTTGAAAGAATCCGGCTGCAAGGCAGCAGAGATTCTTCGCTTCGCTCAGAATGACAGATCGGCTACAGCGTTTCCAGCTTCAGCGCGTCGATGGGGTTCTCCCTGCGGATGCGCCCGGCGGCGTAGAGCATGGAGGCGAAGACCACCACGAACACGCTGCCGACCGCGATCGCCACGCTGTACCAGGGGATATAGAAGCTGCGGTCGAACGCGCCACCCACGGTTCGATAGATCAGATAGGTCACAATTCCGGCCGCAGGCAGGCCCCAGAGCAGCGCACGGAAGCCGTAGATCAGGCACTCATAGTTCATCATCCGGTAGAAGTCCTTCCGGCCAAGACCGATGGACTGGAGCATCGCGAGCTCGCGCCGTCTCAGCGAGATGCTGGTGGAGACCGTGTTGAACACGTTCGCCGCGGCGATCAGAGAGATGAGAATGATGAAGCCGTAGGAGAACACGTCCACGATCGTGACGAGCATCCGCTCACTCTGAAGCTGCTCGGCCTGGTCGTAGAGAGCGTCGGGGCTCATGCCGGCATCCTCGAGCGTCTGGCGCATCGCGCTGTAGGCCGCGGCGTGGTCGTCGGTTTTGAACTGGTAGACGTCGGTGCTGTCGTCCGCCTCGGCCGGCAGGACCGCGCTGCGCAGACTGTAGGGATAGATCAGCGCCGGCCGGGTGTCGCCGTTGAGGCAGGACGGGCCTTGACGCAGAATCGCGCCGACGGTGAAGTCCAGCTCACTGAGCGCCTCGTCCCGGCTGAGGATTTTGGCCTTCGACCGGTCCATCTCGTCGCCGTTGTCGTGCGTGCTCCAGTATTCGTGCACGTAGTCCTGCTGATAGTAGACAAAGGTCTCGTCATCGTAGTTGTCCATGAGCTGCCAGCCGCCCTCGAGCTCGTATTTGATGCTCTGCTTCGTCACGGTGACCGGCACGCTGCCGGGCTTCAGGATCTCATAGGTCTCCCAGTGAGAGCCGTTTTCGGTGAAATATCTTGTGGTCGTCTGGTTCTTCAGAAGTGCCGCCGGCGCATCCACGTTGAAGTAATCGTCCGCGTTCAGCCCGTTTTCCAGACACATCTGTCGGAAGGCCGTGTCCTGCAGGAAGACCAGCAGGGCCTCGTGCTCGAGCAAACTGCCGTGGACATAGGCCCGGCCGCTGTTCTTCGCGCCGTCGGTCACCGCCGTCTCCGGGAAGCACAGAGAGCCGCCGGTCGAGCCGAAGTAGACGCCCTCGGTCACATGCTCGTTGTTCATGAGCAGCGCCAGCAGCCGGTCGGCCTCCTCCGGGGCGTTCCCCCCGCCGCCGTAGCCGCTGTTGAGGATAAGGTCGCAGTCCGAGGTGCCCTGGGCGGCGACGTCGTTCACCGCGCCGCGCAGATAGGCGCAGAACGACGAGGCCGAAATGAACAGCACCACGCTCAAAAACAGCGAGATCACTGTGGCACGGTAGCGCTTGCGGTTTCTTCGGAAGTTCTTGGCCGCCATGGTGCCGGCAAAGCCGAAGAGCTTCTGCGTGAGCTTGGAGCTCTTCACGTCCCGCCGGGAGAGCTTGATGTCCTCGCTCTGGCGGATGGCCTGCATCGGCGTGATGCGCACGGCCCGCAGGGCCGGGATCCAGGCGGAAATCAGCGTCGTGAGCAGGCAGACCAGCGCCGCGATTAGCAGGGCCGCCGGGCTGATCGCCAGCTGCATGTGCACGCTGCTGCTTCCGCCCACCAGGGCCTGGAAGCCGTCGCGCAGGAAATACAGCGTCAGGCCGATGCCGACGCAGCCGACGATCAGGCCGATGGGGATCGCGATCGCGCTCAGCAGCAGCGCCTCATAAAGCACCGCGCCGCGGATCTGCTTTCTTGTCGCGCCGACGGATTTGAGGATGCCGATCTGCTTGGTGCGCTCGGAGACCGAGATCGAGAAGGAATTGTAGATCAGCGAAATCGAACCGAAGGCGATCAGCAGCACCAGGATCGTCGCGAGACCGTAGATCACCTGGTGCAGGCCGCTGCTGCGCACGCCGCCGTAGAAGTGCAGCAGATAGTCGTGGGCCTGGACCTGCAGGCCGCAGCGCTCATAGAGCGCCTGGAAGAAATCGTATGCCCTGGCCGGGTGTCGGACCGTCAGCAGCGCCAGGCTGCTGCCGCTGCCGCCGCCCACCGTGAGGGCCATGAAGCCCGGGCACTCAAAAGGCTCGATCTCCGACGGCAGACGCTGATAGACGCCGACCACGGTGTAGGTGATCTCGCGGGTGTCCTCCAGGGTCTCGTTTTCCGCCTGGTAGTAGTCCCGCAGCAGGGCGGGCACGCCGTTGATCCTGCGGCTGCCGACCGTGAGCGTGAATTGGTCGCCCACCTGCACCGGCTTGTCCATGTAGTTGTTCAGGTGCGCCGGAAACAGCAGCTCGGTCTCATTCTCGGGCAGGCGGCCGCTCTGCAGATGGATCGGCGCAAGCTTCGTCTGGTTTTGGGTGTCCATGATCAGAAGATAGGGCATGCTGGCGCTGGCGTTGGTCTCAAAGTTCGCCCAGCCCACCTCCTGCCAGAGCTCCAGCCGGTCGATTTCTTCTTCTGTTTTCAGCGCCTCGACAGCCGCCGCGTCCAGGTCGCTCACCGTCGCCTGAAAGGCGCCGCTCGTGTCCTCCTCGGCCCGGATCATGAACTGCAGGCCGGAGTAGGCGCCCTCGATGACCGCAGTGAACAACGCCATCGAGAGCACGATGCCGATGATCGTGACCAGTGTACGGGTGCGGTTTTTGGCCAGAGATTTTCTGGTGTACTTGGCAAATACGTTCATTCCGCCCGCCCCCTGATGCGCTCGTCGCGCACGATCTTGCCATCCTCGATCGCGATGACGCGGTCTGCCTGCAGGGCGATTGACTCATCGTGCGTGATGACGAGCAGGGTCTGGCCGTAGCGGCGGTTGGACTGCTTCAGAAGCTCTACGATCTCCTGGCTGTTTTTGGAGTCCAGGTTGCCGGTGGGCTCGTCGGCCAACACGACCGCCGGGGCGTTCATCAGCGCCCGGCCGATGGACACGCGCTGCTGCTGGCCGCCGGAGAGCTGGTTGGGCAGGGACTTGCGCCGGCCCTCCAGACCCAAGGTGCAGAGCAGCTCCTTCAGGCGCTCCTCGTTGACCTTGCGGCCGTCCATCAGCACCGGCAGGGTCAGATTTTCCTCCACGTTCAGCACGGGGATGAGGTTGTAAAACTGGTAGATGAGGCCCACCTGCCGCCGGCGGAAAATCGCCAGCTGCTCGTCGTCCTGGGCGTAGACGTCCTGCCCATTGAGGTAGACCTTGCCGCCGGTCGGCCGGTCCACGCCGCCGAGGATGTGCAGGAGCGTCGATTTGCCCGAGCCGGACGGCCCGATGATCGCGACGAAATCGCCCTTCTGCACGGTAAACGACAGATCGTCCACCGCCTTGACGGCGTTTTCGCCCGCGCCGTATATTTTTGAAAGATGAGAAACCTCCAACAGGTCCATAAAAATCAGTCCTTTCTCGTTGTTGTGCCCTCAGCATAACAGAGAAAAGTGACGCTTCGGTGACTGATTTCAAAAAAATCTCCGGAGATCATTCAAACCACCGTGTGGTAGAAGCGCAGCTCGAAGCAGGCGCCCTGGGCGGTATTATAGGCCCGGATCGTGCCGTTCTGGGCGGCGACGACCGAGCGGGCCAGGGCAAGGCCGATGCCGATGCTCTCGGCGCCGGCATTTTTGCCGCGGTAGAAGCGCTCAAACAGGTGCGGAATGTCCTCCGTCACAAAGCCCGGGCCTGTGTCCTGCACCAGAAGCTCGGTGAAGATCGGCGTCTGCCGGGCCGTGATCGAGATTTCGCCGCCCTGCGGCGTGTGCTCCATGCAGTTTTTGACGAGATTGCCCAGCGCCTCGGCGCTCCAGGCGAGATCGCCCGTGAAGCGCTCGTCGGCGCACTGTACGCGCAGCTGCTGGCCGCGCAGCTCCATGGGGATGCCGAGCGGCTCGGTCGCCGCGTCGATGAGCTCGCGCACCGTGACCTGCCGGGATGCGAGCGCCACGGTGCCGGCATCGAGCTTCGAGAGCTTGAGCAGGGTCTCCACCAGCCAGTCGATCCGGGCCAGAGACTGCTTGAGCTCCCGCGTGAGCGCCAGACGCCGCCCCTCCTCGATGCCCTCGCGCGAGAGCAGCGAGAGCGTCAGATTCATGGCCGTCAGCGGCGTGCGCAGCTGGTGGGAGATATCCGCCAGACCCTCGCTCAGGGCCAGCTTGTCGCGCTGCGTCTGCGCCGCGGCCTCCTGCAGGCGGACGGCCATTTTCCGGATCTCGCTCTGCAGAATCGCAAGCTCCCCTTCCGTGCTGCCCTCGATGCGCAGCGCGTTCTGCCCGTGAAGCACCTCGTCGATGGAGCGGCTGAGCGCCTCCAGGGCGCGGTAGCGCCGCTGCAGGAAGCAGAAATGAAGCCCGGTGCAGACCGCCCCCAGCCCCAGAAGGGCCGCTGCGCAGCCCGGGGAGATCAGAAAGCCCAGGCCGAAGGCTGCCAGCGTGAGCAGCCCGTAAATCAACAGTTCCCGGCGCAGCTCGGGATTTCGCAGCGTCTTCATTCGCCCACCCGATAGCCAATGCCGCGCACGGTCTTGATGAGCGTCGGGTTCTGGGGGTCGTCCTCCAGCTTGTCCCGCAGGCGCTTGATGTAGACCGTGAGCGTGTTGTCGTTGACAAAGTCCCCCGCGATGTCCCAGATCTCCTCGAGCAGGCGACCGCGCGTCAGCACCCGGCCGCGGTTGGCCGCAAAGAGCAGCAAAATCCGGTATTCCAGCGCGGACAGGCCGATCTCCGCGCCGTTTTTATGCACGGCTGCCTTGTCCGCGTCGATCGTAATATCACCCAGGCGGTAGACGCTCTGGCTGCCGGTCCGGCGCAGCACGGTACGGATGCGCGAGACCAGCTCCCTGGGCCGGAAGGGCTTTGCCACGTAGTCGTCCGCGCCCATCTCCAGGCCTCGGACCACGCTGTTTTCATCGCCAGAGGCGGTAAGGAAAATGACCGGCACGCCCTTTTCCTTGGCCGCGGTGCAGGCGCCGAAGCCGCTGCCCTCGGCCAGAGAGATGTCCACCAGCGCCAGATCGAAGCGCCGCTCCCGGAGCAGCCGCTCGGCGCCGGACTGGGTGCGCACCGCCAGAACGCGGAAGCCCTCCTCGGACAAAAATTCGCACAACCCGTCGGCGATCCGCCGGTCGTCCTCCACCAATAGAATCTGATGCATGCAGGCACCTCCGTCTGCGCAGTCTCTGCTGTTTCCACCTGGCTGCGTTTTTCAGTGGACAGTTGACAGTGGAAAGTGGAAAGTTATGCTGGACGATGACTCCGTCACCGTAGGCACACGGTCCGTCCCTGTGCTGCACCTGTAGCGGCCGATGCGGGCATCGCCCACTACAGGTGCATTCAGTATCGACGGGGCGTCGGGACGCCGCCCCCTACGTCTCCTATTGCCTATTGCCTCTTCCCTATTGCCTTGAACACTGTCCGCTGTCTCTATCATAGCCCGTTTGGACCAAAAATGCAAGTTTGGCCCGGAAAAAGCCCCAGAAAAAATGAAAATGCCCGGTGTGGGGGGAACACACCGGGCAACACAGAAAAGAAAGGAGGAATAAAAGAAATGAAAAGAATTATCTTACGCTACATATATTACAAGGGATTTGTTAAAAATGTAAGTGGGTAAATATTAAGTTTCTATTAAGTTTACATAATTTTCAAAACTTTTTTTCTCGGGCCTATTGACTTTTCCGTAAAAGAGGTCTATATTGACACTGAAGATGTTAGCACTCTAAATGTTCGAGTGCTAAAACCCAACTCTCCAGGAAAGGAGTTCCACATTATGAATGCAAATCAGTACACACAGAAATCCATGGAAGCCATCGCCGCGGCACAGGACCTGGCGGTGAAGAACTTCCATCAGCAGATCGAGCAGATCCACTTCCTGGCGGCCCTGCTCGAGCAGGAAAACGGCCTGATCCCCCAGCTGCTCAAGCGTATGGACAAGGTCCCCGAGAGCCTGGACGCCGCGGTCAACGAGCAGATCAAGCGCCTGCCCGCCGTCACCGGCTCCGGCCGCGAGCCCGGCAAGGTCTACATCACCCGCTCGCTCGACCAGGTCTTCACCCACGCCGAGGAGCTGGCCCAGTCGATGAAGGACGAATTCGTCTCCGTCGAACACCTGTTCCTGGCGCTGATCGACCGGCCGGACACCACGGTCCGCGCCCTGCTCAAAACCTACAACATCCAAAGAGAGGACGTTCTGAAGGCGCTGCTCGAGCTGCGCGGCAGCCAGCGCGTCACCTCCGACAACCCCGAGGACACCTACGAGGCTCTGGAAAAATTCGGCACCGACCTGGTCAAGCTGGCCCGGGAGAAGAAGATGGACCCCGTCATCGGCAGAGACGAGGAGATCCGCAACGTCATCCGCATCCTGTCGAGAAAAACCAAGAACAACCCCGTGCTGATCGGCGAGCCCGGCGTGGGCAAGACCGCCATCGCCGAGGGCCTGGCCCAGCGCATCGTCAAAAAGGACGTGCCCAAGAGCCTGCAGGACAAGACCATCTTCTCGCTGGACATGGGCAGCCTGATCGCGGGCGCCAAGTACCGCGGCGAGTTTGAAGAGCGGCTCAAGGCCGTGCTGGCCGAGGTCAAAAAGAGCGAGGGCCAGATCATCCTCTTCATCGACGAGCTGCACACCATCGTGGGTGCCGGCAAGACCGAGGGCTCGATGGACGCCGGCAACCTCTTAAAGCCCATGCTGGCCAGAGGCGAGCTCCACTGCATCGGCGCGACCACGCTCGACGAGTACCGCGAGTACATCGAAAAGGACCCGGCCCTCGAGCGCCGCTTCCAGACCGTTCTCGTCAACGAGCCGTCGGTCGAGGACACCATCGCAATCCTGCGCGGCCTGGAGGAGCGCTACGAGGTCTTCCACGGCGTGAAGATCACCGACCCCGCGATCATCGCGGCGGTCAAGCTCTCGCACCGCTACATCACCGACCGCTTCCTGCCTGACAAGGCCATCGACCTCATCGACGAGGCCTGCGCCCTGATCCGCACCGAGATGGACTCCATGCCCACGGAGCTGGACGCGGTGCGCCGCAAGATCATCCAGCTCGAAATCGAGGAGGCCGCCCTCAAGAACGAGGACGACGAGCTCTCCGTCAGCCGCCTGCAGGAGCTGCAGAAGGAGCTGGCCGAGATGCGCGACAAGTACAACGCGATGAAGGCCCGCTGGGAGAACGAGAAGGAAGCGATCTCCAAGGTGCAGGCCCTGCGCGAGCAGATCGAGGCCGTGAACGCCGACATCGAGCGCGCCGAGGAGAGCTACGACCTGGAAAAGGCTGCCAAGCTCAAGTACGGCGATTTGCCCGAGCTGCAGAAGCAGCTGGCCGAGGAGGAGCGTCTGGCCCAGAACGCCAAGGACAACAGCCTGCTGCGCAACAAGGTCACGGAGGAGGAGATCGCAAAGATCGTCGAGCGCTGGACCGGCATCCCCGTGGCCAAGCTCGTGGAGGGCGAGCGCGAGAAGCTGCTGCACCTTGACGAGCAGCTGCACAAGCGCGTGATCGGTCAGGACGAGGCGGTCCGCTCCGTTACCGAGGCCATCCAGAGAAGCCGCGCCGGCATCCAGGACCCCAACCGGCCCATCGGTTCGTTCCTGTTCCTGGGCCCCACGGGCGTGGGCAAGACCGAGCTGGCCAAGGCCCTGGCGCAGGCCCTGTTTGACGATGAGAAGAACATGGTGCGCATCGACATGAGCGAGTACATGGAGAAGCACACGGTCTCCCGTCTGATCGGCGCGCCTCCGGGATACATCGGCTACGAGGAGGGCGGCCAGCTGACCGAAGCGGTCCGCCGCAAGCCCTACTGCGTGGTGCTCTTTGACGAGGTGGAAAAGGCGCATCCGGATGTGTTCAACATCCTCTTGCAGGTGCTCGACGACGGGCACATCACCGACTCGCAGGGCAGGACCGTGGACTTTAAGAACACGATCATCATCCTGACCTCCAACCTCGGCTCCAACGCGATCCTTGACGGCATCGGCCCGGACGGCAGCATCACGGACGAGGCCAGAGACGCGGTCGACCTGCTGCTCAAGCGCAGCTTCCGGCCCGAGTTCCTCAACCGGCTCGACGAGATCGTCTTCTACAAGCCGCTGACCAAGGACGATTTCTTCCACATCATCGACCTGCAGATCGATTCGCTCAACCGCCGGCTGCTTGACAAGCAGCTGCGCTGCAGCCTGACGGATGAGGCCAAGAACTTCATCATCGAGGCCTCCTACGACCCGCAGTACGGCGCTAGACCCCTGCGCCGCTATCTGCAGCACACGGTGGAGACCATGCTGGCCAAGCGCATCCTGCGCGGCGACGTCACCGCCGGCAGCGAACTCATCGTCGATGCGGTGAACGGAGAACTGGTCATTCGCTGATCCGATTTCCCCGGACATATCATCTCGCAGAGCAAAGATTCTTCGCTCCGCTCAGAATGACATGTCCGGGGGCTTTTTTCATAAATTTCACAGAAAAGATACAATTTTCGGTTGCAAAAGTGACCGCTCTATGGCATAATATGAGTTCAAAGGCTTGCAGAGGTCGGAACGCTTCTCGCGCTTCCATGTTTCCGTGTAGGGACGAGCCTTGCTCGTCCGCGCATCCGAAGGATGCATATTCCGCAGGATAATCGGTGCAGACGAATCGTTTGCCAGACGCAAACGATGTGTGCTTCGCACACCGGACGAGCAAGGCTCGTCCCTACGGTGTGATGTACTGCCTTTCGATCAAACACAGCCTTTCGCAAATCCGTTTCACTTTTCGCCTTATGAGAGGAGGCGCTTTTTTATGGCAAAGCATTATGTGGCCATCGTGGGCCGGCCGAATGTCGGCAAGTCCATGCTGTTCAATAAACTCACCGGGCATCGCACCGCCATCGTCGAGGACACGCCCGGCGTCACGCGCGACCGGATCTACGGCCCCTGTGAGTGGGCCGGCCGGAGCTTCGAGCTGATCGACACCGGCGGCATCGAGCCCAAGACCGACAGCGAAATGCTGCTCTTCATGCGCAGGCAGGCTGAGATCGCCATCGAGACCGCCGACGTCATCATCATGGTGACGGACGTCCACGTAGGCGTCACGGCGGCGGAC
This sequence comes from Oscillospiraceae bacterium, assembly GCA_902795195.1. GTDB lineage: Bacteria > Bacillota > Clostridia > Oscillospirales > Oscillospiraceae > JAFRPC01. The sequence goes on along the minus strand of CADBKF010000025.1, from coordinate 7,986 downwards.
CTCGAGGTCGCCAACATGCTCAAGCGCAGCAAAAAGCCCGTGTGCGTGGCAGTCAACAAGTGCGATTCCATCGGCCCGACCAACCCCGACGTCTACGAGTTCTATGCCCTGGGCCTGGGCGATCCCATCGAGGTCTCCGCCATCCACGGCCACGGCACCGGCGATCTGCTGGACTTCTGCGTCGAGCACCTGCCCGAGGACACGAGCGACGAGGTGGAGGCCGACGTCATCAAGGTCGCCATCGTGGGCAAGCCGAACGTCGGCAAGTCGAGCCTGCTCAATCAGATCCTCGGCTTGGAGCGCGTGATCGTCTCGGACGTGGCCGGCACCACCCGCGACGCCATCGACAGCTACTTTGAAAACGAGCACGGCAAATACCTGTTCATCGACACCGCCGGCATGCGGCGCAAATCCAAGGTGGACGACGCGATCGAGAAGTACAGCAACATGCGCACGATCGCAGCCATTGACCGGGCCGACGTGTGCCTGATCCTGGTGGACGCCAACGAGGGCGTGACCGAGCAGGACACCAAGATCGCGGGCCTGGCCCACGAGGCCGGCAAGGCCTGCATCATCGTGGCCAACAAATGGGACACCGTGGAAAAGGAAACCCGCACGATGGACCAGAAGACCGCGGAGATCCGCAGAGATCTCAGCTACATGCTCTACGCCCCGGTGCTGTTCATTTCAGCCCTGACCGGCCAGCGCGTGGACAAGCTGTATGAGCTCATCAACTACGTCAACGAGCAGAGCGTGCTGCGCATCACGACCGGCATGCTCAACAACGTGCTCGAGGATGCCACCGCCCGGGTCCAGCCGCCGTCCGACAAGGGCCGCCGGCTCAAGATCTACTACATGACCCAGGTGGGCGTCAAGCCGCCGCATTTCGTCATTTTCTGCAATGACGTGCGGCTGTTCCACTTCTCCTATCAGCGCTATCTGGAAAACCAGATCCGCGGCGTCTTCGGGCTCGAGGGCACGCCGATCCGCATCACGATCCGACAGAGAGGAGACAAGGACGAAGGATGATCTGGAGAATCATTGCCGTCATTCTGGCGGGCTATGCCCTGGGCAACCTCAACGGCGCCATCATCACCTCGCGCCTGTTCCACAACGAGGACGTGCGCGAAAAGGGCAGCGGCAACGCCGGTCTGACCAATTTTTTCCGCAATTACGGCGGCTTGGACACGCTGATCGTGCTGGCGACGGACGCCGGCAAGGCGATTCTGGCCTGCGCGGTGGGCCTGTGGCTGTTTCGGGATTTCGATCCCACGTTTGTGCACTCCGCTGAGATGATCGGCGGGGCCATGGCGGTGATCGGGCACATCTTCCCCCTGGCCTGGAGCCTGCGGGGCGGCAAGGGCATCATGACCTGTGCCGGCATCACGCTGTATTTTGCGTTTGTCCACGGCATCTGGGGCATGTTCCTGGTGTGCCTTTGCGTGTTCGTGCTGGCGGTCGTGCTCTCGAAGTACGTCTCGCTCGGCTCCATCCTCGACGCGCTGGCCTATCCCTTCACCTTCTGGATCTTCATGCCGCCCGAGCATCTGGTCCACATCCTGGCCGCGTGCCTGGCCGCCCTGGCCATCTTCATGCACCGCGGCAACATCGTCCGCATCTTCAAGGGCACAGAACGAAAGCTGACGTTTCGGAAAAAACCATAACGCCCCTGTAAAAATCAACCATGCACTCCCTCCCCTGCCGGCGCATAGACTGGCGCAAGGAGATGGATGCATGGTTGATTTTTTGATGTACGGCAGCGACGAGCGGCAGAAGGCGCTCGCCCGGCTGCTGCAGGCGGAGTATACGGTGCAGACGGCAGCTGCGGGAGCCGACAAAGCGGCTGCCGTTGTGCTGCCGATCCCGTCGGCGTGGCCGGACGGAATGCTGCGGGGCGCTTCCTGGGACGCGCTCGAGCCGCAGCTGCGCGCGGGCGTCACGGTCTACGGTGGGGCCTTCGGGGCGCTGCGGGAAGCCATTGAGCAGACCGGGGCCCGCTGCGTGGATCTGCTGGCGGATGAAACCGCCGCGGCGGAAAACGCCCGGCTGACCGCTGAGGCGGCGCTGGTGCTCGTGATGGAACACACAAAGCAGAGCCTCTTTGGGACGCCCTGCTGCGTGATCGGGTTTGGCCGCATCGGGACCGCTTTGTCGAAGCTGCTGGCTGGTCTCGGAGCCGAGGTCACGGTGATCTCCCCCAGGGAAGAAAAACGGGCGCTGGCTGCTGCGCTGGGCTTTGCCGCCGCAGCGCCGGAGCAGCTTGCAGCGCAAACGCCGCGCTTTGTGTTCAACACCGCCCCGGCGCAGCTCGTGCCCGGCCTGGCGCTGGCGGCGCTGGCGCCGGATACGCTCTGGATCGAGCTGGCCTCCGCGCCGGGCGGGCTGCCCGCGGGGGCAAAGCTGCCGTTCTCCCGGCTGCCCGCCGGCAGCCTGCCCGCCCGGCTGCTGCCGGTCTCGGCGGCCGAGGTCCTCTTTCACGCGATCAAAAGGAGCTGAGTTTATGGAAAAGAAAACCCTGGGCTTCGCGCTTTGCGGGTCCTTCTGCACCTATCGCGCGGTGCTCTCCGCCCTGGAGGCGCTGGCAAGGGACTACCGCATCCTGCCCATCCAGTCGCAGATCAGCGCTTCCACCGACAGCCGCTTCGGTGAGGCCGCAGATTTCCGCGCGGAGATCGAGCGGATCTGCGGCAATCCCATCATCGATACGATCGCTGCCGCCGAGCCCATCGGCCCGAAGCGGTTGCTGGACGCGCTCATCATTGCCCCCTGCACCGGAAACACGCTGGCAAAGCTGGCAAACGGCATCGCGGACACCCCGGTGACCCTGGCCTGCAAGGCGCACCTGCGCAACGAGCGGCCGGTGGTAATCGCCGTCTCCACCAACGACGGTCTGGCCGGAAACGCCCGGAACCTGGGCGCGCTGCTGGCCCGGCGGCACTTCTATTTCGTCCCCTTCGGCCAGGACGATGCGCAGAACAAGCCTGCGTCCCTGGTCGCCCACATGGCACAGCTCCCCGAAACCGTCGCCCTGGCCCTTGTGGGAAAGCAGCTGCAGCCGATGCTGATATAAAACAACAGCACAAATGAAAAAATGAAAGAATGAAATTATGAAAAAATTGAGGTGTTTTTCATATTGCCATATGAAATAGAAACGATTTGTTTTGCAAGCGGGGAACTAGCTTCCGACTTCATCATTGCACGCAAGTGACCGTTGTCACCAGTGGCAATCCGTGTTTTCGCACCGAGTACAGCAAAGGATTCAAATTCATCCCGAAGGGATACCTCAATTCTTTCATTCTTTCATAGTTTCATTCTTTCATTCACTGAAAACAGCAGGCGGCATAAAAACGCAAGGTTTTTATGCCGCCTGCTGTTTTCAATTCTTTCTCTTTCGGAACACCACAAATTTGCTGAGCAGATAGTTCACGATCAGGTTCACGACGCCCTGCAGGACCTTCAGCACCAGCAGCGGCAGCCAGTCCTTGTCCCCCACGATGGGAAGGATGCGCAGAAATGCCCAGTCGTTGAGCGGCTGCGTGAGGAAGTAAGCCATCAGCGCGTCCGTTCCCAGGGTCACCATCCGGGCCCCGAAAAACTTCACCATTTGGGCAAACACCGATTTGAGATCCCAGTCTCTGTTCTCAAACACCCAGCGCTTGTAGGTGAAAAATGCGAACAGCACTGCGATGATCCAGGCCAGCACCGTTGCGGCCGTGTTGAGCACCTGATTTGTCTTCGCCGCGGGAATCAGCGCGACAAAAACGAAGTGCACCAGCCAGTTGACCAGCGTCGTGCAGCAGCCGAACATGATATAGCGGATGAGTTCTTTATGCTTGGTCAGAAATTGTTTCATATAACAGTCTCCCTAAGTATTTCCCCTGCGCAGCCGGGCGCTTCGCGGCAGCCCGAAGCCGGGGATGAGGCGGTCGAGCCCCGTAAAGGTCAGAAGCAGCATTGAGCCCACCACGAGGAAGCTCATGTAGTTCTGACTGATGATGTCCATGGACGAGAAGCCGCCCGGCTTGAGCGGATACACCGCCGTGGCGATCGTGGCAAAGAACACCGGGAAGCAGTGCCAGGGGATCAGCTCCGAGCCGTAGATGCCCATCGAGGAGGTGAAGGTGGCGAGCTTCAGCCGCAGGCTGTAGCGCTCCATCTCGCCGTCGCACTCCACCTGCTTTTCTACGATGCTGCGCACGATGGGCGACATCGTGGTGACCTGGGCGGCCTCGTCGGCCAGCGCGGCGTTGCCGAACAGGCACAGCACCGCGCACCAGCCCATGAGCTGGTGGACGTTCCGCGACAGGCGCACCACCAGGCGCTCGAGCGGTGCAAAAGCGTTCATGGCGTTCATGATGCCGGAGAACAGGGCCACCCACATCATCATGATGACCACCCAGGAGCCGGACTCGGAAAAGCCCTTCATGACGATGTTCTCCAGCACCAGCCGGATGGATTCGCCCAGGCCCGGCGTGCGGCCGGCCTCGACCCAGACGGAAAAATCGATCGTCTGACCCAGAAGGCCCAGCAGCAGAGACGAGATCATGCCGGCGCCCAGACACAGCAGCGTGTGGCAGCCCTTGAAGCTCATGCCGATCACAATGATGAGCGGTATGATCATGTAGATCGGCACGCCGCTCTGCACCTGCGAGAGCAGAATCAGGGCCGAGGGCTTCTCGGCGGCCAGGGCCGCATAGGCGCTCTCGGGGATCTGCTCGATGGCCTGGGTGACGTCGCCCTGCACATTCGGCAGCTGCAGCCCGGCCAGGAAGAAGATCACGGTGCCGATCACAAGGCAGCCGATGGACCAGGCGGCCTGGTGCTTGACGCGGTCGATGATTTTGACGTCCTGCAGGCCGCAGGAGAGCACGGTCACGTCGGAGATCATGCCGATGTTGTCGCCGAAGCAGGAGCCGCCGGCGATGGCGCAGGTGGTGAGCACGACGTTGCCGCCCACCAGATGGGCCAGCCACAGGAAGATCGGCGCGCAGGCGGCGAAGGTCGCCCAGGACGAGCCCGTCGCCACGGACAGAAGCGAGGTCACCAGCAGCGACACCGGGGCCACGGTGCGGGCCGTGACGCCCATCCTGAGGGCCAGATTGATGACCGAAGCGCCCACGCCGGTCGCCATGAAGCACTCGGCGGTGCCGTAGGCAAACATCAGGATGAAGAAAATCAGCGAAATATTCTTCACAGAGCTCAAGCCCTGGTTGAAGGCCGCGCCGAAGTTGCTTCTTCGCGTGAGGATGAAGACCAGCGCCGCGGTAAACGCCGCGATCGGCGCTGCCAGCACCAGATCCAGCCCGAAGGCGATCACCAGCACGCCGAACAGGATCAGCGGGAAGAACTTCAGGATTGCGACAAGGGTGCTGTCGCCCGCGGCTTTATTCGCTTTTTTGTCAGAATATGTCTGTTTCATATCAGTTCAGTCGCGCAATCGCGGTTTGCAGCGCTTCGGCAAAGCGGTTGATTTCCTCCTCGGTGGTCTCGCGGCTGAGCGAGACGCGGATCGCGCCGTCGATCAGCTCCGGATCCACGCCCATGGCCTCCAGCACGTGGCTGCGGTGGCCCTTGGCGCAGGCGGAGCCGGCCGAGACATAGACGTCCAGATCCTGCAGGCAGTTGATGAGGCCCTGGGAGCGCAGCCCCGCCACCGCCAGGCTCTGGATGTGGGGCGCGTCCACGCCGCCGATCAGGGCCACGCCTGGAATCTGCTCCAGGCGCTGCCGCAGCAGTTCCTTGTTTGCGCGCATCTGCGCCATATCCGTGATGGCGGTGGGCTGCAGCGCTGCGCAGGCCGCGCCGAAGGCGGCGATGGCCGGGATGGCCTCGGTGCCGGAGCGGTACCCGCCCTCCTGCCCGCCGCCGTGCAAAAACGGCGGCAGCGACAGGCCCCGGCGGATGTAGAGCGCACCCGCACCCTTGAGGGCGTGGACCTTGTGGCCGCTGACGGAGATGAGATCGGCCCCCAGGGTCTGGGCCCGCAGCGGCACATGGAACAGCGCCTGCACCGCGTCGGTGTGGAAGATCGCGTTCGGGCAGCGCCGATGCGTCAGCTTTGCCATCGACTCGATCGGCTGCACCGCGCCGGACTCGTTGTTGACCAGCATGACCGAGACCAGGATCGTGTCGGGCCGCAGGGCCTTCTGCAGCGCCTCAAGGCTCACTCTGCCGTCCCGGTCCGGGGCGAGGTATGTGACCTCGAAGCCCTGCTGGGCCAGATGTTCGACGGGATGAAGCACCGCATGGTGCTCGATCTGCGTTGTGATGATGTGATTGCCGCGCTTTTTCAGCCGCTCGGCGGCCGAAAAGATCGCCCAGTTGTCGGCCTCGGTGCCGCCGGAGGTGAAAAACACCCGGTCGGCCTCGCAGCCGAGCGCCTGCGCCACCTGCTGCCGTGCCGTGCGCAGGGTCCGCTCGGCGGCGATGCCCAGATCGTGCAGGGAGCTGGGGTTGCCCCAGGTCGTCTCCATGGCCTCGGTCGCGGCCCGGATCGCCTGCGGGCAGGGCTTTGTGGTTGCGGAATTGTCCAAATAAATCATGTTTTTCCTATTTTCCAACGCAAAACCGCGCAAAAATGCGCTGCGTGATGTCCTCTCTGGCAGTTTTTCCGGTCAGCTCGCCGATGGCCTCCATCGCAGCCTCGATCTCCAGCAGCACCGCGTCGGGCGTGATGCCAAGCTGCATGGCCGCCAGCGCTTCGCTGAGCGCCTGCATCGCGCGGCGCACCGCCTCCTGCTGCCGGGCATTGGTGAGGATGCTGCCGTCGCAGGGCCGGTCGCTTGCAAACAGGCCGCGGATGTAGTCCGAGAGCGCGTCCAGCCCCTCGCCGGTCACGGCGGAGACGGAGAGCACCGTCTCAAAGGGCAGATCCTCCGGCGAGAGCACCGCTGGCAGATCGCTCTTGCTGAGCACCGCCGCGGCGTGCCTGGCGGCCTTGGCGGCCTCGATGGCGCGAAAGTCCTCCTCGGTCAGGGGCTCTGCAGCGTCCGCCAGCAGCAGGGCAAGGTCTGCCTGCTTTGCGGCGGCCAGCGAGCGGTCTACGCCCAGGGCCTCCACCATGTCGCCAGAATCGCGGATGCCCGCAGTGTCGATCAGCCGCACGGGCAGGCCGCCCAGGCTGATCCGCTCCTCCACCGTGTCGCGGGTGGTACCGGGGATCGGGGTGACGATGACCCGGTCAAAGCCCGCCAGGGCGTTGAGCAGGCTGGATTTGCCGACGTTCGGCCGACCCAGCAGCGCCACGCGGACGCCGTTTTTCAGGATGCGGCCCCGCTCGCAGCTCTCGTCGAGCTGCCGCAGCGCTTCCAGATCCCGCTCGAGCGTCGTGCGGAAATCGGCCAGCCGGAAGTCCGGGATGTCCTCGTCGGGGTAGTCCAGCACGGCGTGGTAGTGGCTGCACAGGTCGGTGAGATTCTGATAAATGGGATCGAGCCGGCGAAACAGCGCGCCGCCCACCTGGGCTGCGGCGTTGGCCGCCGCGTCGGCGGTCTCGGCGTCGATGAGGTCCACCACGGCCTCAGCCCCGGTGAGATCCATCTGCCCGTTGAGAAAGGACCGTTTGGTGAACTCCCCTGCCCGGGCCTGCCGCGCGCCGGCGCGGAACAGCGCATCCAGGCCGGCCCGCAGCACCGCGGGCGAGCCGTGGCACTGCAGCTCCACGGTGTCCTCGCCGGTGTAGGTGTGGGGCGCTCGGGTGTAGACCGCAAGCGCCTGGTCGATGACCCTGCCCTGCGCGTCAAAGAGCGTGCCCATGACGAGCCTGCGGTTCGGCGCCGCGGTCAGCGGCTGCCCGCTTTTGAGCGCAAAGCAGCGGCCGGCGACCTCTGCGCAGCCGTCGCCGGAGAGCCGAAGGATGCCGATGGCGCAGGGCGCCGTGCCGGTTGCGATGGCAGCGATGACCTCCGCCATAAAAACACCACACTTCCCATTTTAGATGATTTTATATTATATCGCGAAACTGCCGCCAACACAAGGAAAATTTTT
>CADBKF010000024.1 GCA_902795195.1 Oscillospiraceae bacterium | reverse complement strand
TCCCGCGTTCCCTCGGGGTGGTAGTCATATTTGATCTGCCCGCTCCCCCGGCGGTCGATCACCGCGTCAAACCAGCTCTTGTCCACAGAAAATTTGTCCATTGCCTGCGCCTCTCTTTGTTTTTTCTTCATTATACACCGGGCACAGGCAATGGACAAGTTTTATTTTTTCGCTTTAGTTCCCGCACATGAAATCCTTGGCGTCCTCCACGGCGGTCTCGATGGAATCGGCGGCCTGGGTCACGACCTTCTTGAACCTCGGCTGCTTCGGCAGCACCGCGGCGGCCGCTGCGCCTGCCGCGAGGCCCACGCCCAGCGCCATGACAAATGTCCGAACCTGCATATTCTCAACTCCTCTCGCCCATAGGATGCGCCGGCGGAAAAAATTTATTCGCTTTTTTGCCCTGCGCCTCTTTTTTCCGGGCGAAAAATGTGGTATGATAAGAAAAATGAGGAAATTGAGGTGGTCTTATGTCGATTGACGCTCTGCAGACCAGAATCCGCAAATTCAAGAATCCCTCCATGCTGGGGCTCGACCCCACGCCGGAGCTGATCCCGCCGCACCTGATCGAGGCGGCCTATGCCCAATACGGTCCCACCCTCAAGGCCCTGGGCGAGGCCTACCGGGTGTTCTGCACGGCCCTGCTGGACGAACTGAGCGACGTCGTTCCGGCGGTCAAACTCCAGAGCGCCTGCTTTGAGGCCCTGGGCTGGGAGGGTGTCAAGGTCATGCAGGAGCTCATGGTCTACGCCAAGGAGCTTGGCTACTACGTGCTGCTCGACTCCATGCGCGGCGACGTGGGCAACATTGCCACGGTCTACGCCCGCTCGCTCTTCGGCGAGTTCGAGGCGCAGGGAGAGATCTTCCGCCCCTATGCCTGCGACGGCGTGACGATCAACGGCTACCTGGGCAGCGACGGCATCACGCCCTTCCTCCCCTACCTGCAGGACAACAGCCAGAAAAACATCTTTCTGATCATCAAATCCTCCAACAAGTCCTCCCGGGAGGTGCAGGATCTCATCTCCGGCGACCGCATCGTCCACACGGCCATGGCCGACCTCGCCATGCGCTGGAGCCAGAATCTGTTTGGCAAGTGCGGCTATTCCGAGATCGTCGCGGTCGTTGGCGCCACCCACCCGCAGACGCTCAAGTCCCTGCGCAAGCGCTACGACCGGCTGTTCTTCCTGGTGCCGGGCTACGGCGCCCAGGGCGGCACGGCGCGGTCCGTGCAGTACGCCTTCGACCGCTTCGGCCACGGCGCGATCGTGAGCGCCTCGCGCTCGATCATCGCCGCCTGGCAGAAGGACGAGGCCTCCGACGGCCATGACTACCTCCAGGCCGCCCGCAAGAGCGCAGAAAAAATGCGCGACGATATTCTGAAATTTGTGACGGTGCTATAATGACGAAAATTTATCTCATTCGCCATGCCGAGGCCGAGGGAAACGTCTTTCGGCGCATGGACGGCTTTTACAATTCCCGCATCACAAAGCTCGGCGAGCAGCAGATCGCGGCGCTGCGGCAGCGCTTCGAGGGCGTGCAGATCGACGCGGTCTACTCGTCCGACCTCTACCGCACCTGCAAGACCGCCGAGGCGATCTATGTGCCGCGGCAGCTGCCGCTGCACAAGGACGCCCGTTTCCGCGAGATCAGCTTCGGCTCGATCGAGGACCGGAACTTCGGCTGGCTCGAGCACTTTACGCCCGAGATGCAGCGCAACTTCAGCAAGGCGCCCGAGCGCTGGCTGGCTGACGGCGCGGAAACCTTCTTCACCGCGACCGACCGCTTCCTGGCCGGTCTGCGCGACCTCGCCGAACGGCACGAGGGGCAGACGATTGCGGTCTTCTCCCACGGCGGCATCACCGGCTGGTCCATGCGGCGGCTCTACGGTGAAAACAACAGCGTCAGCAGCTGCGACAACACCGGCGTGTGCCTGCTGCGCTTTGAAAACGGAGAATTTACGCCGGAGTATCTCTATGACAATTCCCATCTGAGCGAGGCGATCTCGACCCGGGCGCGGCAGCGCTGGTGGCGCGGGACCGACAAGTTTAACCTGTGGTTCCGCCCCGCAGAGCCGTCCGACGCTGCGCTCATTGACCCCGCCTTTCCCCTGGGCCCCGGCGTGCAGGAGATCGCCGTGCGCGCCGACGAGCCGGTGGGCTATCTCTCCTACGACCCGGCGCGCGGCAAGATCACACAGCTCTATCTCGTGCCGGCGCACCGCAATCAGCGCATGGGCGACCAGCTGATCGGCGAGATCGTCTGCCCCTGCCGGGACAGAGGCCTGCGGCAGCTGAGTGCCGCCTTCGACCCGCAGGACCCGCTGAGTGAGCACCTCCTTGCCCGCCACGGCGCCATCGTCTCCCCGGGCCGCGCCGTCCTCGACATTGCCATCCCGGAATATTGACAAAACAGCAAAAAACCGCCGAAATGGCGGTTTTTTGCTGCTTTTGATGTGTTACTCCACATCCTGCTTGACTTCCTCGGGCGGGAGCTCGAGCTGCTCGGGTTTCTGCAGCAGGCGCTGGAAATACTTGAAGGCGCTGGCGTAGTAGAAGCCGTCTGCGATGCGCTCGTCGCAGTTGATCGTGAAGTCGATGTACTTTTTGTAGAGGACCTGGCCCTCGTCGCCGAGCTCTCTGGCGCGGCGCTTGCAGCCGAAGGAGCAGAAGACCGGCAGATTGCCGAAGTCATAGAGGTGATGGAAGATCGGCGGAATGCCCAGCGAGCCCATGGACGTGAAGAAGAGCGAGCCGTGGAAGGGACTCAGCTCCAGCAGCACCTTGGGCAGCAAGCCGAAGTAGTCCAGCGTCTTGAGCAGCCAGACCGTGAATTTCAGCAGCACGCCGGGGATCGCACCGATCAGCGCGGCCAGGCCGTCAAAGTCGGAGTCGAGCTCCTCCGAGCCCTTGGCCTCGTCGACTGCCGCGCGGAACTTCTCGTAGACGTCCTTCAGCGTGTCGGTGGGCTTGAGGTGCAGCTTGATGATCGTCTCGGAGCCCTCAACGCTCATTTCCTTCTTGATCGTCATGCAGTACTGGATGTCGTCGCCGTGGGAGTAGATCTTCTGGCCGCTGATGAAGCGGTTCAGGGCGGGATATTCGGCAAAGGTGCGCACCATCGCCGCCAGCAGCAGCTCGGTCACGCCGAGACCCGGCATGTCGTCCAGCTTCTTTTTGCGCATGAATTTCTCCATCCGGGAGATTTCCACAGAGCTGCGGAACAGGTTGGACGCGCCGTTCCGGTTGGGCATGATGTAGACGCCGACGTTCGTGATCGGGTCGAGCGAGCGAACCAGGCGGCCGTCGTAGCGGTCGCCCCAGTAGAGGTGGTATTCGCCCTCGGGCAGCTCATACAGCGCCAGCGCGATCAGCATGAAGGCCGCCAGGAAGCAGGCGTCCGGCAAAAACGCCAGCCAGCTCTCCCAGGAGAAGCCCGCATGCAGGGCGGCATTGTTGTAGTAGACCAGGCCGGCCAGGCCGATGCCCGCCACCAGCACGATCAGCCAGTCGCCCTTGAGAAGGCCGGAGGCCGACCGGTGCACCAGCACCGCTGCCGCGACGGCTAAAAGGGCCAGTACCACGATCAGATACCAGGCCAGGCCGGTGTTTGCCAGGGCGTAGACAAAGGAAACAGCCAGCATCCAGTAGGACACGGCGATCCGGTAGGTGCGCTCCTCGGGGTGCACCAGCACGGTTTGCGCAAACAGCAGCGCCGCCAGCACGGGCAGAATCACCCGGAAGCATACGTCCCAGCCGCTGACCCCTGCGCCTTTCCCGCAGGTCACATAGGCGACGTAGCCGATGCCGGCGCATACGCTCAGCAGCGCAGCGATCCAGGTCAGCGGGTTTTTCCGGCTGACCGCATAGGCAGTTTTTCTTCTTTTCATGCGTCGATTATAACACAAGCACGGCAAAATGCAAGCCTAATTCCGTTTTCACAGGAAAATTTGCGGTTTTTCGGGGCCTCATGATGGGAAGAAGATCCGGGTAAACAGGGCTGCGCTGACAAAGCCCGTGAGGTCAGCCAGAAGCGCCGCCGGGACGGCATAGCGGGTCCTGCGGACGCCGGCGGCGCCGAAATAGACCGAGACCGTGTAAAACGTGGTCTCGGTGCTGCCCAGCATCACCGCAGCCGTGCGGCCGATGGGGCTGTCCGGGCCGTGCGTCGCCATGAGATCGGCGCCCACCGCCAGCGCCGCGCTGCCCGAGAGCGGCCGCACAAGCAAAATGGGCAGGGTTTCGGCCGGGATGCCGAGCGCGCGGGCCAGGGGCTGCAGCAGCTTGCACAGCCGCTCGGCCGCGCCGCTGGCCTGCAGCATCTGCACCACCGGCAGCAGCACCAGCAGCGCAGGCAGCATCCGCGCCAGCGTGCGCAGCCCCTCGCCTGCCCCGGCCAGCAGCGCAGAATAGGCGTCCTGCCTCCGCGCAACCGCCGCCAGCGAGACGCCCAGAAGCGCCAGCGGCAGCAGCAGCGCGCTCAGCTGCGCCATCTTTCCAGCAGCCTGCAGGCTGCCAGGCCGACAGTCAGGGCGCTACCAGAGCTCAGCCAGACCGCCGGGAGGATGTCAAACGGCGCTGCCGCCCCGAGCCCGGCGCGCAGCGCGGCAACCGTGGTGGGGAGCAGCTGGATCGAGGCCGTGTTGAGCACCACGAGGCGGCAGAGCTCGTCCGAGGCGGCCGTCTGCCGCCCTGCCATCCGGCGGGCTGCCTGGATGCCCATGGGCGTGGCCGCATTGCCCAGGCCCAGCAGGTTGGCCGTCACATTCGCGCTCAGATACCCGGCGGTCCGCCGGTCGCGCCAGGCTTCCGGAAATAGGCGGCGCAGCGCCGGGGCCAGAAGCCGCGCCAGAGATTCGGACAGGCCGGCTCTTTGCATCGTCTCCCCGACGGCGCTCCACAGGCAGATGGGGCCTGCCAGCGACAGGCCCAGCTGCACCGCCCGCTGCGCCCCGTCCAGCGCCGCCTGCGAGAGCGCCTCCGGCTGCCCGCCAAGCAGCGCCGATGCCAGCGAGAGCAGCAGCATCCCGACCAAAATCCAGCTCATTGCCATTGTCCGCACCTCCCCGCTCAACTGTATGCGCGGCCCGGCGCATTATGCCCGCATGACAAAAGACGCCGGCTTTCTCTTGACAAGCCGGCGCCTTCGGGGTAAACTCAAGGTGAGATTATCGATCAACGGAGGAGCCTATGAAACGCACCGGAATGATCCGGCAGCTCGATGAGCTGGGGCGGCTCACGCTGCCCATCGAGCTGCGCCGCAGCATGGATCTGAGCCAGCACGACGCGCTGGAAATCACCCTGGAAAACGACGCCATTGTTCTGCGCAAGTACGAGCCGAACTGCATTTTCTGCGGCAGCATGCGCGATCTGCGCACGCTGCGCGGCAAGCAGGTCTGCCGCAGCTGCCGCGAGGCGCTCAGGGATGAGGAGTTCTGAACGAAAAAGATCCGATCGGATTCGATCGGATCTTTTTCGTTCAGGCTGAAATGAGCGAGCGCATCGTGTCGCGGTAGCGGAAAATCAGCATACCGAAGCACACGGCGGCAGCCGCATTGCAGGCGTTGGCAATGAAGCTGTATACCTGCCCGCTCGCCAGCAGGGCGAAGCCGGAGATCCCGGTAAAGAACGCCGAGACATAGCACATCACCGCCACAAAGCCGGAGATCTTGTCCGACGGGACGCCGGTGGCCACGGTATCGCGCATGGTCTTGATCATCTTGATCAGCTTGGTATAGTAGACGATGAACAGCACAAGCACAGCCGCTACCACCAACATCAGCACAGCCAGCAGGCTGCCGGAAAGCGAAGCCGGAATCGGAACACCCGGCGCCTCACTCGCGATGGCCTCGCTGACAGCCTGGCCGAGCTCAGCAGAGAACATGAACCCGCCCACGGCCAACAGAAGCACGACCACCAGGCAGATCCAGAACACGACCAGCGTGATGGTGGTGATCACCTTGATGATCGTCAGGCCGCTGGTGGGCATGGGCTTTTCGCGGTTGGAGGCCGAGAAGAAGCAGATCCAGAGGCCGATCGTGATCAGGATCGCGCCGATGTCGAAGCTCACAGAGGTTTTGTAAGATTTACGCAGCGCTTCGCCTACGCCCTCGGGCACGTTGAAAAACATGGTGAACTCCAAGTTCCGGGCGGCGTTGCCGAGGCTCAGGCTGGCGACGAAAGAGAACACCGCCGCCGCGGTATAGGCGATGGCAGCGATCAGAAACAGCCGGGAGCTGGCAAGCTTGCGGATGGCCTCGAGCACCACGCCGCCGGCGGGGCCGCGCAGCGGCGTGCCGTACTGGGCGGCATAGGGCGGCTGCTGCGCCGGCTGCTGATCGGACGGCTGCGGATCGGGCTGATAGCTGGGCTGGTACGCAGGCTGGGCGCTCTGGGAGAGCGGACTGCCGCAGTTGGGGCAGAATTTTCCCTCGTCGACCTGCGTGCCGCATTTTTCACAATACATATATTGACCTCCTTTGTAAGGATGGGTCTAATATAGAGCTTTTTGGTCGAAATGTCAACTGAAATTAATTCGTTACCGGGTCGCCGCCCAATAGATCACGCCGTAGAGGACGCTGGCCGAGATCCCGTAGACCAGCACGGGGCCGGCGATCGTGAACATCTTGACGGCCAGGCCCGTGATCAGGCCCTCGGTCTTGAACTCCACCGCCGGGGCCGTGATCGCATTGGAAAAGCCGGTGATCGGCACGAGCGTGCCCGCACCGGCGTGCTTTGCCAGATCGTCGTAGACCGAAAGCCCGGTGGCGAGCGAGGCCAGGAAGATGAGGCTGACCGAGGTGAGCGTGCTGCAGGCGTCCTCCGAAAGGCCCGCCAGCATCCAGCCGCTGCGGATCAGCTGGCCCAGCGTGCAGATCGCGCCGCCCACCAGGAAGGCCAGCAGGCAGTTTTTGCCCGTATTCGACTTCGGCGCCAGCCGGTCCGCCAGCTGCGCATATTCCTTGTTTGTCATGGTGCGTCTCCTTTTTTTCGGTATTTTTCGCAAATCCGCGAAAACTATGCAAAATTCACTGTACTTTTGCAAGCTTTTCTGTTATAATATAGAATTACTGAGAATAAACAACTGAGGACGATACCATGGAAAAACTGATTGATTTACTGACGAATGAGGTCTCTGCGGCCTTTGAACGGGCGGGCTACGAAGCGCGCTTCGGCAGAGTGGCCCCCTCCAACCGGCCGGATCTGTGCGAATACCAGTGCAACGGCGCGCTGGCCGCGGCCAAGGCCTACAAAAAGGCCCCGATCCAGATCGCAAACGACGTGGCAGCCCAGCTGCGCGCCTGCGGTGCGTTCTCCAAGGTCGAGGCCGTGATGCCGGGCTTTCTGAATCTGGATCTGGACGAGGGCTATCTGGCCGCCTATGTGGACGCGCTGCGCAGCGCCGACAAGTTCGGCCTGCCGCTGCCCGAGGCCCCGCAGACCATCGTCATCGACTACGGCGGGCCCAACGTGGCCAAGCCCCTGCACATCGGCCATCTGCGCTCGGCCATCATCGGCGAGAGCGTCAAGCGCATCGAGCGCTACTTCGGCAACCGCGTGATCGGCGACATCCACCTGGGCGACTGGGGCCTGCAGATGGGCCTGATCATCGCCGAGCTGCAGGAGCGTCAGCCGGCCCTCCCCTACTTCGACGAAAGCTTCACCGGCGAATACCCGGAGAAAGCGCCCTTCACGATCTCCGAGCTCGAGGAGATCTACCCCACCGCCAGCGCCAGGTCCAAGCAGGACGAAGCCTTTGCCAGGAAGGCCCACGACGCCACAGCGGAGCTCCAGCAGGGCCGCCGCGGCTACCGCGCGCTCTGGCAGCAGATCATGGCGGTCTCGGTGGCGGATCTGAAGAAGAACTACGCCAACCTGAACGTCAGCTTTGAGAGCTGGCTCGGCGAGAGCGACGCGCAGCCCTACATCCAGCCCATGCTGGACATGCTGGAGGACAAGGGCCTGCTCACCGAGAGTGAGGGCGCGCGGGTCATCGAGGTCGCCCGGCCGGACGACCAGAAGGAGATCCCGCCCTGCATCCTGATCAAATCCGACGGCGCGACGCTCTATGCCACCACGGACCTTGCCACGCTCATGCAGCGCGAGCAGGACTTCCACCCCAACAAGATCCTCTATGTGGTGGACAAGCGGCAGAGCCTGCACTTTGAGCAGGTCT
This sequence comes from Oscillospiraceae bacterium, assembly GCA_902795195.1. Classification (GTDB taxonomy): domain Bacteria; phylum Bacillota; class Clostridia; order Oscillospirales; family Oscillospiraceae; genus JAFRPC01. The sequence goes on along the minus strand of CADBKF010000024.1, from coordinate 14,169 downwards.
TCCGTGCGGCCCGCAAGAGCGGCATCATCCGTGACGAGACCGAGCTGCACCACATCGGCTTCGGCACCATGAACGGCAAGGACGGCAAGCCCTTCAAGACCCGCGCCGGCGGCGTGATGCGCCTGGAGACGCTGATTGCAGAGATCACCGACTTCGTCCGCGCCAAGGTCGTGGAAAACCAGCTGGTGGACGCATCCGACACCGAGGACGTGACCAAAAAAATCGCCATGGCGGCGCTCAAATACGGCGATCTCAGCAACCAGCCCACCAAGGACTATGTCTTCGATATGGACCGTTTCGCCGCCTTTGAGGGCAACACCGGGCCGTACATTCTCTATACGATCGTGCGGATCAAGTCGATCCTGGCCAAGTACGGCAAGGACAGCGCTCTGCCGATCCAGGCGCCGACGAACAAAGAGGCCAAGAACCTGATGCTGTGCCTCACCCGCTTTGCCGAGGCCCTGCAGACCGCCCGGCGGGACTACGCGCCCAACGCGATCTGCGCCTATATCTACGAGCTGGCCGGCTGTGCGAACAAGTTCTACCACGAGACCAAGATCCTCTCCGAGCCCGACGAACAGAAGCAGCAGGGCTACATTGCCCTGATCCGTGTGACCAAGGACGTGCTGGAAACCTGCATCGACCTGCTCGGCTTCGAGGCGCCGGAGAAGATGTAAGATATGGAAGCCATGCATCCAACAACCGTCTGCGGCGGGGTCAACATTGACATCTGCGGCAAATCCTTTGATCCGCTGATCCCGGTGGACTCCAATCCGGGCACGGTGCGGCTGTCGCTCGGCGGGGTCGGGCGCAACATCGCCCACAACCTGCGCCTGCTGGGCGAGCCGGTCAGCATGCTCACGGCCCTGGGCGGCGACCTGTATGCAAAGCGCGTGCAGGAGCACTGCCAGAGCATCGGCATTGACCTCTCGCATGCCCGTCACGTGCCCGAGGCTGCCACCTCGACCTACGTCTTTCTGGCCGGACCCGACGGCGACATGGCCATGGCCGTGTGCGACGCCGAGATCGCCAACGCCATCACCCCGGCATACCTCGCGACCCAGCTGCCGCTTTTGAACCAGTCGCCGGTCGTGGTGCTGGAGACCAATCTGCCCTCCCAGTCCATCCGCTATCTGGCGGAGCACTGCACCGCGCCGCTCTTTGCCGATCCGGTGTCCGTCACCAAGGCCGAAAAGCTGCGGGGCGTGCTGGGTCAGCTTCACACGCTCAAGCCGAACAAATTGGAGGCAGAGCTCCTCTCCGGCGTGCCGATCACGGACGACGAGAGCCTGGAGCGCGCCGCCCGCGCGCTGCTCTCCACCGGCCTGCGGCGGGTCTTCATCAGCCTGGGCGCTGAGGGCCTGTACTGCGCCGAGGGCGCACAGCGCTTCCTCTGCCCCTGCCCGGAGACAAATCTCGTCAACGCCACCGGCGGCGGCGACGCGCTGATGGCCGGCCTGGTCAAGGGCTGGCTGCTCGGCCTGTCCCTGGAGGACACGGCACGCCTGGCCCTCGCCTGCAGCGCCATCGCCGTGGAGGGCGCGCAGACAATCAATTCTCAACTGTCCCTTTCCGCCGCCGCTGCGCGGGCGGAAATCGCAATATCTATTTAGGAGGAACCATCATGAATTACAACAAGTATCTGGACGTCAATCCCGAGGTCGCCGCGGCCGTTGCCGCCGGCAAGCCCGTTGTGGCCCTCGAGTCCACCATCATTTCTCATGGCATGCCCTATCCCCAGAATGTGGAGACCGCGCTGAACGTCGAGAAGGTCATCCGCGAAAACGGCGCCGTTCCCGCCACGATCGCCATTCTGGGCGGCCGTCTGAAGGCCGGCCTCACCGCCGAGGAGATCGAATATCTGGGCAAGACCGGCCAGGCTGTGACCAAGGCCTCCCGCCGGGATCTGCCGGTGCTGGTGGCAAAGAAAATGGACGGGGCCACCACCGTCACCACCACCATGATGATCGCCCACATGGCGGGCATTCAGATCTTCGCCACCGGCGGCATCGGCGGCGTGCACCGCGGCGCGGAGACCACCATGGACATCTCCGCCGACCTCGAGGAGCTGGCCAACACCCCGGTCATGGTCATCTGCGCGGGCGCAAAGTCCATCCTGGACCTGGGGCTGACGCTGGAATATCTGGAGACCCACGGCGTGCCCGTGATCGGCTACGGCACCAAGGAGCTGCCCGCGTTCTACACCCGCAGGAGCGGCTTTGGCGTGGACTACGAGCTTGACTCCCCCGAGGAGCTGGCCGAGACCTTCCACGTCCAGCGCGAGCTGGGCATCAAGGGCGGTATGCTGGTCACCAACCCCATCCCCGAGCAGTATGCGATGGACTTTGACGTCATCAACAAGGCCATCGACGAGGCGATTGCCGACTCCGTCCGCGACGGTATCCACGGCAAGGAAACCACCCCCTACCTTCTGGCCAAGGTCAAGGAGCTCACCGGCGGCGACAGCCTGAATTCCAACATCCAGCTGGTCTACAACAACGCCAAGCTCGCCGCCCGGACAGCAGCCGCCCTGTGCAGGCTGTAAGCCGAATCAAACAGCAGCGCCGATTTCCGTTTTCGGAAATCGGCGCTTTTCGGTCTGTCAAAAAAGCTTACGTTGCGGATTATGACGAAATACCAAACGGCACTTGGATGAAGATCGATGGAGCAGAGCACCCCGCTCGGGCCAAAGCCAGCGCGATCATCGAATTTTGCAGAAAACACTCGTGTTTTCTGCTGCACGGCTGCGCCGTGCACAAGCCGGAGGCTTGAAAATTCGTTATGACGCCAAAGCCTTTTCCGCATGGAATGCGGCGACGGATTCATCCGTCGGCAAACCGCAAGCGGTTTGCAAAAGGCTGGCATAGCAGCAAATCGGGCACTTACGGAAACCCGATTTGCGTCGCGGGGTAGCGCGGGGATAGAACACCAGTCAAATCCCTTCCCAGGTACCAAAAACAATCAGCGCGCAGAGTGGTACGATGGTTGCCGGGAAAGCTCACAGAACGGAAAGCGGCCTTTCTTTTCCCCTATTTTCTTTGGCCAAGAACCAAAGAAAATAGGGCCGCCGGAGGCATGACCGGGTGACGGAAGTGCCAAGGAAACGGATTGCCACACCAGTGTGCACACTGGTTCGCAATGACGGAATCGGGAATGCGCTCGGTTCAAACAACTGCATATCTCCCGGTAGCTTTTTGACATGCTGGAAGCGCCGATTTCCGTTTTCGGAAATCGGCGCTGTTCTTCTTTTATGGATAGATTCGATTCAAGTTTTCCTGGATCAGCTGCTTCGCCTGCAGCTCTGCCGTGTTGAAGCTGCGCCAGTCGGCGTCTTCTCTGGCAAACAGCTCAACGCTGCGGTTCCCGTCATTGTTGTGCACCACGACCACAAACAGCCGCTTTGTCCAGTCCCGCAGCGCCACTCTCGCCTGGTCTGCGTATCGCGGTTCGTCCAGGAGCCGGATCAGGGACGGGACCGTCCCGCAATCGAGGGTTTCAAGGGTGTTCATGTCCACGCTGTCCAGCGCGCCCTGCGCATAAGCCCGGACGTTGTAGGAGGCAACGATGCGGTCCACGCCGCCAAGCGTCAGGGCGGCGGCGATCAGCGTGGCCGCGATCACAGCCGTCTTCATGTACGGCGTCGCCGGCACAAAAAGCCGAAGCGCGAGCGCCGCGAACACGCAGGCCAGAAGCAGCATGAAGGCCGAGGTCGTGATGCGAAGCCGGGTGAGGCCGAAGCAGTCGATGTACAAAAACATCTTGGAGAAGGAAATCACGATCAGTGTCAGCGAGAACAGGCAGATGAACAGCCCGAACAGGCGCACGCCTTGCACGGTGCTGCCGTCCGGCTTCCTGGTCAGGCGGATCGCCAGCAGCAGGAGGGCGAAATTCAGCAGGCAGACCAGGCTCATCTCAAAAAAGCCCCGTCTGGCGTACTCGGCCACGCTGTAGCCCGCCGGCAGAAGACCCCGGAAGCCGTCGAAGAAATAGGCGCCCTGCGAGATCAGATAGAGCACATAGGTCAGTGACAGAATGACCAGGAAGCTCACCACCACGATCGGGTCCACCGGGCCGGGCTTCATTTCCCGCTCCGGCTCCATGGGACTGCTGCGGCGCACCGAAAAGAGCTGAGAGAACACCAGCAGCGCCAGGCACAGGCCGAAAATGACCGCCGCAAGGTGCCCGGGCAGTTCGCCGAGCTCAATGCCCCGGATCAGGCCCTCAAAGGCCGCGTCCGAGCCCATCAGCAGCGGAATCACGATGGCCAGCACCGGAATCGCCATGACAAGGCCGATCAGCACCGCGCCCAGCTTTCTCCCTCTGGCCCGGTCCTCGGCGCCCTCTGCGTGAGTCAGCGCCCAGACGCCGTCTCCCAATCTGCCGAAGCTGCGGACAAACAGCATGGAGAAAAAGTCCGAAGCGGCGGAAAAGCTCCCGGCCGGCCGGCGCCGCTGCTGCCAAAGCTCCACGGGAAGCAGGGTCATCAGGCAGATCGACCCGACGGTGCAGTAAAAGCGGAACAGGGCGTCGTCAGAAAAGATCGGACTCAGCACCAGGACCAGCGCGCCGGACGCCAGAAAGACCGCGTAGCGGCTGCGCCTGGCGCCGCTCCGCCACAGATACCAGAGCTCGGCGCACAGAGCCAGCAGGAGGCTCAGACTCATGCCGAGGCCGGACCCTGCGTAGCACACCGTGTCGGAAAACAGTGCCAGCGCAGCTGCCAGCAGCACCGCCAGCACCAGATCCTGCCGGTTGGAGGCATAGCGCTGCCGTTTCGGCGGTGTCTGGGCTGCAGCCGGAGCCGTAATCTGGGCAGTGACCGTTGCGGTGCTTGGCGCGGCGGCCGGGGCCTCCGGCGCTGTCGGCTGTGCCGCCTCCGGATGCAGCAGCGCGCCGGTCTTGGGATCATACCGGTTTACATAAACTTGTTCCTCATTCATTGTCCGCACCTCGCTCCTCGTCCCGGAATTCCAGAATATCGCCCGGCTGGCAATCCAGCGCCAGGCAGATGGCATTCAGCGTGGAAAATCGGATGGCCTTTGCCTTTCCGGTCTTCAGAATCGACAGATTCGCCTGGGTGATGCCGATGCGCTCGGCCAGCTCCATGGAGGACATTTTCCGTCTGGCCAGCATCACATCAAGGTTTACAATAATCGCCATACGCGCACCTCAGATCGTCAGGCTGCTCTCCTCCTCCAGCGCAGCGCCGGCTGCGAGCAGCGTGCAGACCACGCGCACGATCAGGAAGATGAAGAGCATCGCCGCCGTGATGAAAAACAGCGGAAAATACCAGAAGCCGCCGGCCAGCGTCAGGATCGCCACGGCGAGACTGCACCAGGAGACCACTCGCAGCAGCTTTTCGTTGACCCGGTCGAACATCTGCTGCTGCCGGATATTCCCCAGAATCCGCAGCAGACACAGCAGCGCCACCGCCGCCGGGATGCAGCAGAGATAAAAATCGATCAGAATGACCTGGTAGACCTCCCACGGAAGGGCGCGGAACTGCATATACGCGCGCAGCACCCGCGGCGCAAAAATCAGCAGCGCAGCCATGACGCCGAGCCAGAGATAGGTCATAAAATAACAAAAGACGACGCTCTTGTCCTTCATGCATGCATGCCCCCTTTGATTTTTCTACAGTATACGCCATAAATTATTGTTTGTCAATAATTATTTTCTGTTTTTTGGAAACGGATTTGTTCTTGTTTTTTTCTGCATCCTGCGGTATAATAAGGAAAAGTCTGAGCGGAAAAAGACAAAAGAGCGCCCGCTTTTCCGGGCGCAGATGGAGGAAGCTATGGAACGACACGGCTTTATTCACGACATGCTGGACGTGAAGGTCCTGATTTTATATGTGCTGAGCCGCGTGCTCTACCCTGTGGACGCGCAGAAGATCTACGAGCTGTGCCTGCAGGACGAGTGCCTGAGCTATTTTGACGTGCTCCAGGCGCTGCCGCAGATGGTTTCTTCCGGACATTTGGAACAAACCGGCGAGCAATACGTCATAACAGAAAAGGGGCGGGAAACCGCCGCCATCACCGAGGACTCCATCGCCTATCCGGTGCTGCAGCGGGCCGGCAAGGCCGTCGAGCGCTTCAACCGCGAGGTCCGGCGCGACAACTTCATCCGCACCGAGATGATCTCCCAGCCAAACGGCGACTACCTCGTGGCCATGCACTTAGACGACGAGCTTGGCACGCTCATGACCTTAGAGCTCACCGCCCCAACGAGCAGCCAGGCCAGAAAGCTCACCCAGGCCTTCCACGAGCGCTCCGACGAGCTCTACCGCCTGGTGCTCGACCTGCTGACGGAGACGTCTGCAGAAAATGAAAAAACGAAACAATGAAAGAATGAAAGAATTTTGGTATCCCTTCGGGATGTGTTTGAAATCGATTTTTCAATTCATGAATTGAAAAATACATCAATTTTTTCATTTCTTCATTCCTTCATTATTTCTTTTTTCCCCAGTAGATACCCCTTGATTATTGTCGCATTTGTGCTATAATAGAATCAGGGAAGGAATTCCCAGTGCAAACGAAAGGAGCGACAAATGATGAAATTCCAATTCAACGAAAAGAAAGTCAATCTGCCGCAGAACGTCCGTGATTACGCTGTAAAGAAGGTCTCCAAGCTCGACCGTTATTTCCGTGATGACGCGGAAGCTCACGTCGCCTTTTCTGTGGAAAAAAACCGCAACAAGGTAGAGCTGACGGTCCACGCCGCCAACACCTTCTTCCGCGCCAGCGAAAGCACCTCGGACATGTTCGCCTCCATTGACGCCGCGATTTCCGACATCGAGCGCCAGATCCGCAAGAACAAGACCCGTCTGGCCCGCCGTCTGCGGCAGGATGCGTTTGTCCGCAGCACCGAGGGCGAAACCTCCTTTGTTCCGGAGGTGGAGGAGACCGACTTTGAGATCATCCGTACCAAGCAGTTCCCCATCAAGCCCATGACCAAGGACGAGGCCATCCTGCAGATGAACCTGCTGGATCACACCTTCTTCGCCTTCCGCGATGAAGAGGCCGACGGCGCCTTCGCCGTTGTCTACAAGCGCAACGACGGCGGTTATGGCCTCATTGAGGACGCGCTTTGATTCTTTCGTGTGCATAGCCGGAAACGGCTGAAATAACGCGAGGTACGGCTTCGGCCGTACCTCGTTTTAAAAAAATGTATCTGTGGAGGCTTCCATGTTCAAGAAGATCCTGCCGTTTGAGATCGGAAAGCTGTTCCTGCTGGCGCTGGAGGTGCTCTCGCTTCTGGCCATCGGCTACGGCGCGTATTGGCTGGGCTGGTATCTGATCCAGCTGCTCATTAACCCGCTGCCCGGGGATTTCATCCTCGAGGTGGCCGAGGTGCTGCCCGAGTCGCTGCAAAAATTTGCAGACCTGGCCCGCAAGCTCTTCATCGGCACCAGCCTGAGTGCGGCCAAGTCCGCCTGTCTCAGCGCCGCCATCGTGCTCGTGGCCGGTATCGGCTGCCTGCTGATTGCCCGCTGGCTGATCCGCAAGCTGGAGCTGGCGTTCAAGCGCAGCCTGATGCCCGTGGTGCTGCGGGAGAACTTCACCGAGGTCCAGTACGACCCGAAAAAGCGCCAGTCGATCGACGAGCCGCTGTGCGAGATCGGCCTTCTGAGCTACATCGAGCGCTATTACACCGCCAACCGGCTCGACGCGCTCTACCGCAGCTGCCGCGTGTCCGCCGAGGAGATCGTGTGCGGCGGCGTGTACCTCAGCAACTACACCAGCCACCGGGTCAAGGCCCGCGGCCTGTGGACCACGATCCGCCTCAACCGCGACTTTGACGGCAGCGTGATTCTGGAGAGTGTGGGCACCAAAAACCGCTTCACCCACCAGGCCATCGCCAAGCAGATGTGCCAGATCGAGTTCGACTACCGCAGCTTCGCCGAGCGCTTCCAGTGCTTCAGTGATTCGGCTGACATCGCTCACGAGCTGATCACCCGCGACATGGCCGATAAGCTGCTGCGCATTCTCAACGAGTACCCCGATCTGTGCGTGATCTTCGAGGGCGGCTGCGTGCATTTCCTGGTGCGCCGGCGCTCCTTCGACCGCCGCTGGGAGTACCTCATTCCCTTCTGCATCCCCCACCTGCGCACCGTCGCCAACAACCTCTACGGCCCCCTGATGGACATCACCGACGAGCTGCTGCGGTGAGGCAGTGGCGAGTGGCGAGTGGCTAGTGGTTAGTAAGTGGACAGTTGACAGTGGAAAGTGGAAAGTTTTAGGGGCCAGGATTCAGGGGTCAGGGGTCAGGCAGTGGTAAGCTGACAGTGGAAAGCGTAGGGACAAGCCTCGCTTGTCCGGCATTCGGAACGAATGCAATGAACCAGCGGAAAGCTTTCGTCGTCAGGATTCAGGGGTCAGGGGTCAGGCAGTGGAAAGCTGACAGTGGAAAGCGTAGGGATAAGCCTCGCTTGTCCGGCATTCGGAACGAATGCAATGAACCAGCGGAAAGCTTTCGTCGTCAGGATTCAGAGGGCAGGGGTCAGACAGCGGAAAGCGTAGGGACAAGCCTCGCTTGTCCGGCATTCGGAACGAATGCAATGAACCAGCGGAAAGCTTTAGTCGTCAGGATTCAGTGGTCAGGGGCTAGGCAGCGGAAGGCTCACAGTGGAAAGTGTAGGGACAAGCCTCGCTTGTCCGGCATTCGGAACGAATGCAACTTGCCAGGGACGGATACGTACGCCGGATAAATGCGGACGAGCAGGGCTCGTCCCTACGGCAAACATGGCAGACACTGCACCCGTAGGGGCCGGCGTCTCGACGGCCCGCCGATATGGTACACACCGAAATCATGTCATTCTGAGGAGCCTGCGACGAAGAATCTCTCCGCCGACCGAAGCCCAGCAGGCTGAAACGACTGCTGCCGGTGTCGTAACGAATGCGGGACGTCGAGGACGCCGTCCCCTACAACCTTGATTGGCTGCTTGCACAGTAGCGGCTGGCGCCCCGACGGCCTGAAACGCAGGCCCCAGGCAATCAGGAATTGAATGCTAAATTGAAAACGAAAAAAACAGCGGCGCCGATTGGCGTCGCTGTTTTATGGTTGCGGGAGAGGGATTTGAACCCCCGACCTCCGGGTTATGAGCCCGACGAGCTACCGAACTGCTCTATCCCGCGATATGTTGCTCTCTTGAGAGCTTGTTAATTATAGCACCCGGAAGCAGATTTGTCAAGGATTATTTTTTCGGATTATCCTACTTTTTTTCGGATTATCCTACTTTTTTCTGTCGATCCGTGGTTTTTTCATTCTGCGCGCCAACAGGTGCCTGGATCTGCGGCGGAGCGAAGAATCTTACTGCAACACAGAAGAATCTTCGCTCCGCTCAGAATGACAAGATTTCAGTGCATACCATATCGGCGGGCTGTCGGGGCTCCGGCCCCTACGGGTGAGGCATTTAACATTTTTACCGTAGGGACGAGCCCTGCTCGTCCGCAGTTGTCCGGCGCACATGTATTTGCCCCTGGCAAATTGCATTCGTACCGAATGCTGGACAAGCAAGGCTTGTCCCTACACTTTACACTTTACACTTTACACTTTCCACTGTCAACTGTCAACTGTCAGTTGCCTGATCCCCGAATCCTGACCCCTGAATCCTGACCCCTGGCCCCTGGCCCCTGAATCCTGACCCCTGGCCCCTGACTATCTCACGCATAGCTGTGGATGCCGGGGAGGAAGGTGTTGACGCCGATGTAGGTGAAGATCACGCAGATGAAGCCCACGACCGCGAAAATCGCGGCGGCTCTGCCCTTCCAGCCGCGGCGCAGGCGCATGTGCAGATAGATCGCGTACACCAGCCAGGTTACGAGCGACCAGGTCTCCTTCGGATCCCAGGACCAGTAGCTGCCCCAGGCCTGCTCGGCCCAGATGGCGCCGGTGATCATCGTGAAGGACAAAAACAGCAGACCCAGGCACACGCTGCGATAGCCGATCACGTCCAGCTTCTCGCGGGCGGGCACGTGGCTGTCCCAGAAGGCGCTATTCTGCATCTTCTCGCGCATGAGGAAGATGAAGCCCAGCACAAAGCTGACGCCGAAGGCGCCGTAGGCGATGATCGCCGTGGACACGTGGATGCCCAGCCAGCTCGAGCGCAGCGAGGGCATGAGCTCGCGGACCTCCCTGCTCTGCAGGGCGGCGTAGCCGATGATCAGAATGATGACCGGCGCGGCAAAGGCGCCCAGCACCGGGAACTTGAAGCGCCAGAGGAAGATCAGGCTCACCAGGCTCAGGCCCCAGGCGAAGCTCGTGGCAAACTCATACTGGTTGGTCAGCGGCAGACGCCCGGCGCCGATGCCACGGCAGATCAGCGCCACGGTGTGCAGCACCAGACCGACCAGCTGGATCAGCGTGGCGATCTTGGCAAAGCTTTCCTTTTTAACCGCGATGAACAGGAAATAGAACACCATGGCGGCCACGTAGAGCAAAATCGTGATGGTAAAGAGAACATTTTCAGCTTGGAGCATGGAATTCACCGGCTTTCTGTTTCGTTATTTTCTCCGGACGCTTCCGGCGGGGCGGACATCGTTTGCCTGGGATCGGGCAGTCCGGCGGCCTCGCGGAACTGCTCGGCAAAGAGGGCGCCGCCCTTGCGGCTCTCGCCATAGACGGTCCAGCTGCCGTCCGACTGCTGCTCGGCCCAGACGCGCCGGGTGGGCAGGTAGAACGCCAAAAACAGGCCCAGCAGCAGGATCACGCCGCCCACCAGCACCAGCCAGGCGTAGTGATCCGCCTTGACCTGCAGCAGGGTGTAATCCTGCGGCTCGGAGAAGGAGATCTCGACGCTGCCGTAGCGCAGGGCGATATCGCCGTCCACTTGGACGCCGCCCTGATCGGCCTGGCCCATGTAGTAGGTGGAGTAGGCGTAGCCCGGGCGCTGCTCGAAATAGTCCTCCTGGTAGCCGTCAAGGTAGATCATCAGGGGCGTCTGCAGCACGTAGGTGTAGTCGCCCACGCAGACGACCTCCTCCTGCATGAGCTTGCCGTCCATGGTCACGGTGAGCTTGGCGGCGGTGCCGGTGCTGTTCTGATAGACGCGGTAGCCAAACAGGTTTCCGGGGGCGTTGACCGCCGCAGAATCGCTCTGCTGCTCGCCGGTCCGGGTGTCGCGCATGGTGAGCTGCGCGGTGTACTGCTGCACGCCGCCGCTCTCGGAGAACTCCACGCCGAAGTCGTCGATCGTGAGCGTGTAGTCGGTGTCGCCCACCGGCTTGGTCTGGCCGGGCACGCCGTAGACGGTATATTCCTCGGTGGTGGTCTGTCCCAGCGTAAAGCCGATCACCAGCAGCAAAATGCCCAGGTGGCAGACCCACGCGCCCCAGAGGCCGAGGCGGTTTTTGACCGAAAAGAGACTGGTTTTGCCGTCGGCTTCGATGCGTTTGGGCGCAGGCATGTGGAGCTTTTCAAAGATCTGCTCCGGCTGTGCCTGGTTGGGGGCTTCGCAGGCTGCCGCGTTCGGCGCTTTTTCCGGGTCGCCGGCCTGCTTCCAGCGCGCGAGCAGCCCAGGCAGGTGCAGCAGATTGCACAGCAGCAGATTGCAGCAGAGGATCACCGCCAGCACCAGAAACCACACACTGTGGAACACATCGTCCAGCGCCAGACCGTAGATCAGCGCCGCCTGCCGCTCGGTATAATTTTGCAGATACCAGTCCAGCGTGTGCCCCTGGGGGATGAAGCTGCCCAGCGCGCAGGCCAGGGCGAGCACCAGAAGCAGCAAAATGCCGAACTTCATGGAGGAAAAGAATTTTCCAATGGATTTCAAACGTTTTAACATGATATTTTTTTCGCTTTTCTCATGAAAACCAAGGCAGAGCGCCGGCAGCGCTCTGCCTTGTGTATTCAGGCTGTTGTTTATCCCTCGACCGGTGCGGCTGCCGTCAGCAGCGCAGTGGCCTCGGTGATCTTCTCGGCGGCCAGATCCAGGCAGCGGTTGGCCAGGCTGGAATTGTGGGCGCCCTCGGCGTTCTCCACGTAGCAGAAGTCGAAGAACCACTGAGCCTCGCGGTAGAGCTTGCGCACCGCGTTCAGGGTCTCCTCGTCGAGGCTGCCGTTCTGGTTGGCCTCGGCCAGCGCGTCCTTGAGGTCGGAGAGCTTGTTGCCGATCTCGGTCTCGCGGGCGGTGACCTGGTCCTGGATGCGGTGGACCTTCTCGACCATGTTGGTGTCGCCGTGGCAGCGCACGCAGGTGGACAGGATGGCCTCGCTCTGCAGGGGGCTGACCAGCTCGTGGCTGTGGTAGACCGTGCCGTCCTCGTTCATCTTGACCTCCATGTGGCAGTCGGCGCAGTTGAGGTCGGCTGCATGGGGGCCCTGGAGATAGGTTTCCATCTCAGGGTGCTGGGCCTTGAGCAGGCGGGCGCCGGTGCTCTCCTGGGTCCAGTCGGCAAAGCCCACGGTGCCGTCGGGCAGGACCATGCTGTCATAGAACGCCAGAATCGCCTCGGGGTCCATGGCCTCGACGCTGTCGTAGGGCATCATGGTTTCCTTGTCGGTCGGGGTGAAGTAATACTCGATGTGGCACTGGCCGCAGGACAGGGTTGCCGCGTCGATCGTGGCGACGTTGCCGCCCAGGGCCTCGTTCACATAGTTGTGGGTCACGCGCAGCTCGCCCTCGTTGCCGGCGCTGTTGCCGTGGCAGGTGTAGCAGCTGATGACCTCGCCGCTGGCCTTGATCTGCTCGTAGACCTCTTCAAAGTCCATGCTGTAGACGCCCACGCCCTGGTCCTGCACCAGCTTTGCGAAGTTGGGGGTCTTGCAGGTCAGGCAGTTGGCCAGGGGATGCGGCCGCGCGGTTTGGTGCACATCGTCGAGCGTGTAGGCGTGGCCTCTGGCCGAGCCGTACTCCTTGGCAAAACCGAAGCCCTCATAGATGTTGATGAGGTAGGGGTCCTGCGAAAGGTAGTCCACGATCTCGTCGTTGGTTGCATTGGCGTTCATGGACGCCGTGATGTGGGGGAAGATCTCGTTCCAGGCCTCGGCGTTGATCGTGCCGTCGTAGGCCAGGTTCGTGGGCGCGTCCACCTTGATGCGGGTCACATCCTCGCCGGTGAGCGCGTCCTTGTGGTAGTGCTTGTCGTTGCCGCCCAGCAGCCCCGTGAGCAGCAGCACCGCCAGTGCCACGATCACAACGCCGCAGAGCAGCTTGTACAGAATTTTTTTCTTATCCATATTCTCTCTCCTTCTCAGACCGTCGGTCGGACGGGCGCGGTGATGACCTTTGCCGGGCACTTTTCGACACACTTGCCGCACTGGACGCACTTCTCATAATCGACCTGCGCCAGATTGTCGGTCACATGGATGGCGTCGGACGCGCACTGGCGCACGCAGAGCATGCAGCCGATACAGCCGGCCGAGCAGACCTTGCGCACCGCAGGACCCTTGTCCTTGTTGCGGCACTGCACGGCGACCCGCTTGCTCTCGGGGATGAGCTCGATGAGGCCCTTGGGGCAGGCCTTGGCGCACAGGCCGCAGCCGACGCACTTGAAGCGGTTGACGACCGCCACGCCGTCGACGATCTGGATGGCGTTTTCCGGACAGATGCGCACGCAGGAGCCCAGGCCCAGGCAGCCGTAGTCGCAATCCGCGGTGCGGATGCCGTTGAGCGAAGCGTTCCGGCAGTCCTGGACGCCGACGTAGTTGCCCTGATTCTTGGTGACCTCGCAGCTGCCCTTGCAGCGGACGAAGGCCACCTTGCGCTCGACCGCCTCGGCGTCGGTGCCCATGATGGCGCCGATCCTCTCGGCCACCGGCGCGCCGCCCACGGGGCAGCCGTTGACCGGGGCCTCGCCCTTGACGATGGCGGCGGCCATGGCGTCGCAGCCGGCATAGCCGCAGGCGCCGCAGTTGTTGCCGGGCAGGACCTCGCGGACCGCAGTCTCGCGCTCATCCACCTCGACGTAGAATTTTTTGCTGGTAAACACCAGGCCGGCGCCCACGATGATGCCGATCACCGTGATCACCAGGGTCGTGGTCAGAATAATATCCATCTTGCCCCTCCTCTCAGAACGACAGGTCGGCAAAGCCCATAAAGGCAATGGACATGAGGGCCGCGGCGATGAGCACGATCGGCGCGCCGCGCAGCGGTGCCGGGATCGCCTCTTCGTCGATCCGGGAGCGGATGCCCGCCAGCAGGACGATGGCGATGGTGTAGCCCAC
>CADBKF010000023.1 GCA_902795195.1 Oscillospiraceae bacterium | reverse complement strand
CATTTTGGAAAAGTCCACGCTGCGGCGGTTGACGCGCGGCGGCGTGCCGGTCTTGAAGCGGCGCAGGGGCAGACCCAGCGCGCGCAGCTGGTCGGAGAGGCCCTCGGCCGCGTGCATGCCGTCCGGCCCGGAGTGCCGGACGCTCTCGCCGATGATGACGGTGCTGTCTAAGTAAGTGCCGGTGGCAAGCACCACGGCCCTTGCCCGGTACTCAGCGCCAAGCTCGGTCACGACGCCGGAGAGCCGCCCGTCCTCGATCAGAAGCCGGGTGATCATGGCCTGCTTGAGATCCAGGCCCGGCTGCAGCTCGAGCAGGTGCTTGGTGTATTCCTGGTAGCGCCGCCGGTCGGCCTGGGCGCGCAGCGAGTGCACCGCCGGGCCCTTGCCGCGGTTGAGCATCCGGTACTGGATGCAGCAGGCGTCGGCGGCCCGGGCCATCTGGCCGCCCAGCGCGTCCAGCTCCCGGACCAGGTGGCCCTTTCCCGTGCCGCCGATGGCCGGGTTGCAGGGCATGTTGCCCACGGCGTCGAGATTGATCGTGAACACCGCCGTCCTCTGCCCCAGACGCGCGGCGGCCATGCCGGCTTCGATCCCGGCATGGCCCGCCCCGACGACGATGATGTCGTATTGTCCTGCGAAATAAGTCATATGCATACCTTCCTGTGGCTATAAGGATACCAAGGCAACAGGCAATAGGGAATAGGCAATAGGAGTTCGAGTCAATCCGCTCTCCTATTGCTAGATCCAGGTGACGGCCTCGTCCATCATGCGGATGCAGCTCTGGGAGTTCGGCCAGCCCATGGCGGAGTCGTAGACCGTGCTGGTGGTGCCGTTCTTGATCGGCCAGGAGTGGAAGCCGCGGGTGGGATCGAAGACCGAGACATGGTGGCAGTAATACTCGGTGTAGTACCAGGCCGCCTGCTTGTAGAGGATCTCCACGCTCTCCACCGGGGTAGGGCAGGCGTTGGCGCCGCTGGAGCAGGGATCGGCCCGCAGCAGCTTCCAGTTGCCCTTGCTGCCGGTGAACACGTTGACCTCCTGCGTCCACAGGCTGACCCAGATCAGATAGCCGGTCTTGCTGCTGTAGCCCTTCTGGTTGACGAAGGCCTCCTTGACCGCGGTGCTGTAGTGCTCGGTGGTGTAGTAGTTGCCGGGGATGGCCTGCACCGCGCTGTAGGCGACCCAGCCGGTGGTGCCGTCGGCCAGCCGGATCTTGGAGCCGGTGTTCTGCGAGCAGTAGAGGAAGGTCACCTGCTCGCCCTTCTGGGCGATCTTGCCGGTGTTGCCGGAGAATTTCAGCGTGGAGGGGTTGAAGTCGCTGAAGATGTTGACCGCGAAGGTGATCCTCGCCTGCACGTCCTGGGTGCGGACAACGGAGGTGTCGACCAGGGAGCTGCCCAGATTCAGCGTGTAGCCGAAGGCCTTTTGCGTGCCGTCATAGCGCAGCGTCACGGTGATCTTGGCCGACTCGCGCTTGGCGCGGATGTAGTTGATGAAGTTGACCGGCAGCGAGAGCTGCACGCCCTCGGCCATCTTGACGGCCTTGGTCGTGCGCAGCAGCGTGCCGTCGATGCGCCATTCGGCGTCAAAGTAGCGGTCGCGCGGATAGCTGCCAAAGCCGGTCAGCTTGAGATACAGCGTGATGGTGGGGCTGGCGGCGGAGGGAATGCCGCTCTCGGTGCGCACCGCCTTGACCCCGTCCAGACCCGGATCGATCTTGCTGTCGTCCTGCGTGCCGATCCGGTTGGTGCTGGTGAAGCCGGGCTTGTAGATGTTGGCCTTGGTCACGGTGCCGCTGCCCGGGAGGTTGAAGTTCTTCATGAACACGTTGAGTGTGCCGATGGCGCCGTAGTTGATGCAGCGGCCGCTGTCCACCGTCAGGGTGCCGATCGTGGAGCCCGTGGAGATCAGCAGCGTTCCGTTGAAGAGGAGCGCGTTGGTCGCAGCGCCGTTGAGCAGCGCCGTGTCAAAGGCATTGAGCGTGGTGCAGCTGCCGTTGACCGTGGTCTCCGCCAGGACGTTGATCGTCCCCACCTTGCCGTTGATGTTCAGCGTGGTGGGCCGGCAGATGGAGAGCGTGCCGATGCTGCAGTTGACCAGGTTCAGGACCAGGTCGCCCGTGCCCTGGATCGTCAGCCGGCCGGTGACCGTGACGTTCTGCAGGGTCAGCGACGAGACCTCATTGGACAGCAGCAGGTCGCCCTGCACCACGGTGCCGCTGGCCAGGCTGTCCGCCGCCAGGGCGTAGCTGCCCTTGTAGCTGGCGGGCATGGTCGTGCCGATGCCGGTCAGCAGGTTGTAGAGCACCTGCGCCAGCTCCTGGCGGGTGATCTTCCCCTTGGGGTTGAGCTTGCCCTTGGCGCCCTGGACATAGCCGGCGTTGATCATCGCGGCCATCGTGGGCTTGGCCCAGGTGGCGACCTCCGTGCCGTCCGGGAAGCGGTAGACCGCATTGACGTCGTTGCTGTAGACGCCGAACATTCTGGCCAGCACCGCAAAGCACTGCTCGCGGGTGATGTTGTCGTTGGGCATCATCTGGTCGCGGGCGCCGTTGAACAAGCCGGCGGCAACGGCCCGGGCCATCGCGTCATAGTACCAGGCGCTGCTGCTCATGTCCTTAAAGCCGCTCAGGTCCGCCCTGCGGGTGGTGCGCAGAATGCGCATCAGCATCGTGGCGACCTCGGCCCGGGTGGTGTTGGCCGTGGGGCTGAGGGTGCCGTCGCCGCGGCCGCTCATCAGGCCCATGCGCACGGCAAAGATCAGCGCAGGCCGCGCCCAGTTGTTCGGGATCTGATAGTAGGCCACGATCTGGGCGTCGGTCATCTTGGAGAAGTCCGGCGTGCCGATCGGGACGGGCTCATCCGCGGGCGTCTCCGGGATGGGGCTTCTGGTCGCCTCATTCAGCACGGGCAGGGCCTCGGGGTCCTCGGCGAAGGCCGCGAAGCGCGGATCCTCCTCGGGCAGAAGCTCGGGCTCTGCCAGCTCGTCCGGGCCCTCAAAGAGCACGACCGGCTCCTCGCCGAGCGCTTCCTCCTCGGTCCATTCCTCGGGCAGCTGCAGCTCCACAGCCGGCTCCTCGGCCGGTTCCTCTGCGGGCGCAGCCGCACCCTCGTCGGCGTAGACCACGGCGCTGCCCAGCAGGATCAGCGCCAGCAGCAGCGCCAGCAGTCTGCGGAAGTTCGTTGTTTTCATTTCCATCTACTCCCCTTTTTTCAGGTAATAAGCAATCAGGTGGTCGGTCACCATGTCGTAGGACTGGGTGCCCTCCTGATCAAAGCTTCGAAGATAGGCGTCATTGACGCTTTGCGCGGCCTCCTGTACGGCGCCGTCGTATTGTTCATAGTGTTGGCGGGCGGCATTGCAGTCGTGGACGACCTCGTCGGAGACGCGGTTCCAGTAGGCGGCTGCGGCGCCCGGGTCGAGCGCATAGAGCGCGTTGTAGCAGTAGACAAAGGCATTGAGATAGCCCGAATAGCGGAAGAGCGCATCGTCGGACTCGCTGCAGATCAAAAAGCCAAGGAAATTTGCCTCATCCTCGGCGCAGTAGCAGAGGCTGTGCCCCAGTTCATGGCACATGGTGAAGGGAATGGAGGGCGCGTGCGTGGCTCTGCTGACCGCGCATTCGCCCGTCAGGCACACATAGATGCCGGTGACGCCCAGATAGCCGAAGCCCTCGCTGCCGAGCAGGAACTTGACCGCCGGCGCAGGCGAGGAAAATCTGGGATAGAGCGTCCCCAGCTTCCGGCAGCTGCCCACGGCGATCTGCGACAGGGCGCTCTCGGACGGCAGGCTCACGTCGCCGTTTTCGTCCCGCTTGACCTGGCCCGACCAGGCGCTGGCCTGTCCGGCGTAGTAGTCAAGCGCCTGCTTGAGCTCGGTCTGGGTGTATTCTCCGACCTGGAGATCCACCGCCTCGGACACGCCGGGGCCGAAGAAGTTGAGCCCCCAGATCGCCACAAAGATCAGCGCCAGCGTGGTCACGAGCCAGGGCAGGCGGCACAGCCAGTCGAGAAACTCCTTCTTGAACAGGCTGCCAAACAGGCTGACGATCTGCCAGACGATCAGCGCCGCCAGCAGCAGCTCCCAGACCGGCACGGGCAGTCTGCCCGTCACCGTGCCGAGGGCGTGGTTGATTTTTCTCGAAACATCGGTGTAAAAGAGCGGATAGATCTGCGGGAACAGCTTCGCCGCCGCAGCCAGCGCCACGATCAGCCCGACGTTGATGCCGGATGAGATCAGCATGCGAATCCGTTTTACCACAAATCGGTTCCTCCCTTGGTGTGGGCCTGTTGCAAAATGCTCTGTCGCGAGAAATCCGTTCCTATTTCACGCTTTTTCACGTGAAAAGTACGGATTTCTCGGTCGCAAGCTCCCTCGAAATGACAGGTTCGTGCATTTTGCAACAAGCCCGAAGCTTAGAATGTTTAGTCGATGTCCCTGGTGAAGACCAGATAGCCGTCCTCGGCCTCGATGGCCAGGCTGCCGTCCTGGGTGTAGATGACGTCAAAGATCTCCTCGTCCGAATCGCGGTCGGTCAGGTGGATGACATTGCCCTCCAGACTCCAATTGAGCTTGGCGGAGTCGCCCTCCCAGACGAAGATGCCGGTGCCGTCGGACCACAGGGTGAAGTAGTTCTCATCCACAGGCATTTCCAGATCCTCGGCGGTAAACTGCATGCCGTAGGCCTCGATGTAGGCAAAGTCGTAGGAGCCCCACACGTCGTCCATGGTGAGATCGCCGGTGTAGCCGGCCAGATTGCCGTCCTCGCTGGTCCAGTTGTCGTCGTCGCCGTCGTCCAGATTCCAGTCGTCGATGTCGTCGATGTCGCCGATGTCGCCGATGTCGTCGATGTCGCCGTCGTCCACATTCCAGTCGTCGCCGTCGTCCAGGCCCCAGTCGTCGCCGTCGTCAATGTTCCAGTCCTCAATGTCGCCGCCAAGGCCGCCGGTCAGGCCGGCGAGGCCGGCCAGGCCCAGCTTGTCCATCGCGCCGGAGAGCAGGCCGTCGAGCTCCTCCTCGGAGGCCTCGGTGAGGTCGGTGAAGCTGTCGGCGAGCTGCTTGGGCGCGTTCTTGAGGGGGGCGATCTCGCAGCTCACGCTGACCTTGCCGCCCTCCAGGGAATCGCCTGCCAGATCCAGGCTGAGCACGGCGCCCTTGTCGGTGGGCTTGAGGGTGCCGCTGACGGTGGGATCGTCCAACAGTTCCTCGGCAAGCTTGATGCTGCCGGTCTTGTCGTCGTAGGTCAGAACGTCCATCGTCTCGCCGTCGAAGTTCGCGCTCAGGCGCAGGGTGCCGGCCTTCTCCCAGTTGAGATCGACGAAGCCGTCGTCGGAGCTGGTGCTCACGCGCACATGCTCAAAGACGTTCTTGGCGCCCAGCAGGCGGAGGAAGACGGTCTCGTCCGAGTTCTTGGCGTGCACGTCCACGCCGATCACGCGGTTGTTGCAGGTGTAGATGTCGATGGAGGGCTTGAGCTCGCGCAGGGCCATCGTCAGCAGGCCGCTGACGGAGTTGACGGTGCTGAGCTTGCCGTCCTTCAGAAGGCCGGTCAGGCCGCCCATCTCGTCGTCCTCGTCGAGCTTCAGCTCCTTGGCGACCTGCTCCACGGCTGCCTCGTCCCAGGTGACGACAAAGTGCTTGCAAATCTTGTCGCCGCCGTCGCTGG
This sequence comes from Oscillospiraceae bacterium, assembly GCA_902795195.1. GTDB lineage: Bacteria > Bacillota > Clostridia > Oscillospirales > Oscillospiraceae > JAFRPC01. The sequence continues at coordinate 21,958 of CADBKF010000023.1, read as the reverse complement.
TGATGCGGGTCTGGCCCACCTCCTCGTCCTTGAGGCTGTCAAAGATGGGATTCATGGGGCCGTTCTGCAGGGCCTTGAGCGTGAGCTTCTCGTTGTCCAGCTCCAGGCTTTCCGGGGCTTCCTCGCCCGCCAGCTTGAGCAGGTTGGCATAGCGCACGCCGTAGGTGCCGTCCACGCCGTCGATGGCAAACTGCAGCGCGTCCTGGTCCGCCGCCATGCGCACGGTGCCGCCGGAGCTTTCGCCTCCCATATTCAGGGAGAAGTCCAGCGTGCCGTCGGTCATGGGGACCTTGGTGTCCGCGTTGATCTCATAGTTGAGCGACGCCTCCAGGCCCTCGATGCCGCTGACGGTAGCGTTCATGGTGGTGGTGGATTTCTCCTGGAGCTTGTCCAGGTTCTTGGTGATGGTGCCCAGGTTGCCGGCTGAGAGCATGGCGTTCAGATCGTCGCTCGTGCCCTTGAGCGCCCGCTGCAGGGGCTTGCCGGTGAAGAGCAGGAGCACCGCCACGAGCGCCGCGATCACAACGCCGCCGGCGCACAGGCCGATGATCAGGCCCTTCTTGGACTTCTTCTTTTCCGCCTTCAGGGGCTGGGCGGCCTGGTAGGCTGCCGCAGCGGTCGGCGCGGCAGCGCCGGGCTGCCAGGTATTGGTGGGCGGCACCGGGGCGTAGCCGCCGGCGGGCTGGGTGTAGCTGTTTTCCGGCGGGGTATAGCTGCTGGCCGGCTGGGAGTAGCTGTTTTCCGGCGGGGTATAGCTGCTCGCCGGAGGCGTATAGCTGCTGGCGGGCTGGGTGTAGCTATTGGCCGGGGGCGTGTAGCTGCTGGCCGGCTGGGAGTAGCTGTAGCCGCTGTCGCTGCCTGCGGGGGGTGCGTCGCTGTTTGCGGGTGCCTGGTACTGCGGTGCTGCGGGCTGCTGGGGTGCTGCAGGGGTGCTTACCGGCTCGTCCTCGAGCTGAATGCCGGCCAGGATGTCCTCTGCAGCCGTCTGCGGCTGCACAGGCGCATTGGCCTGCATCGCGCCGCATTCGGGACAAAACCGGCTGTCGTCCGGGATGTCCGCGTGACAGTTGAAGCATCTCATGGTCATTCCTCCTCTGTAATTTCTTGATTTACATGTATGTGAACGGGCGCAAGCGCCCGGCTGCGACAGGGCTTGTTCTGTGTCAGTCGAGATAGACCGCGCGCATGCCCTTCATGGTCATGTAGCAGTCAAGCTTGCTCACGACCTCCATGGGCGCGTGCATGCTCAGCACCGGAACGCCGGCGTCGAGCGTGTCGATGTTGCGCTTTGCCATATAGACGGCCACGGTGCCGCCGCCGCCCTGGTCGACTCTGCCGAGCTCGGCGGTCTGCCAGCGCACGCCGTTTTCGGCAAAGACCCTGCGGATGCGGCCCACGACCTCGGCTGCGGCGTCGGACGCGCCGGACTTGCCGCGCGCGCCGGTGTACTTGCAGATGGCGATGCCGCGGTTGATCTGGGAGTTATTCTGCTTGTCGCAGGTCTCGGCGTAGAGCGGATCGTAGGCGTTGGTCACGTCGCTGCTCAGGCAGAAGGAGCGCTCGAAGCAGCGACGCAGGCTGCCGCCCAGGGATTCGCAGATGTCCTCCATAAAGTTCTCAAAGAACTGCGACTGCATGCCGCTCACGCCCTCAGAGCCGATCTCCTCCTTGTCTGCCAGCACGCAGACGGCGGTGTGCGTCGGGGTGCCCAGATGCAGCATCGGCGCAAAGGCGGCGTAGGCGCAGACGCGGTCGTCGTGGCCGAAGCCGCCGATCAGGGAGCGGTCGAAGCCGATCTCTCTGCTGGGCGAGGCCGGAACCATGGTGAGCTCCGCCGTGAGGAAGTCCTCCTCGGTGATGCCGTAGCGCTCGTTCAGAAGCTGCAGCACCGCCAGCTTGACGCGGTCGCTGTCCTCGCCCTCGATGGGCTCGCTGCCCACCAGGACCCGGAGGTTTTCGCCGGTCACGCCCTCGGCCATGGTCTTCTTCATCTGGTCGGCGGACAGGTGGATCAGAAGATCCGTCACAATGAAGCAGGGATCCTTGAGGTCGTCGCCCACGCGAACGGTGACGACGCTGCCGTCCTTGCGCACGACGACGCCGTGCAGGGACAGGGGGATCGTGGTCCACTGATATTTCTTGATGCCGCCGTAGTAGTGCGTCTTGAGGTAGGCCAGCTCAGAATCCTCGCACAGGGGGTTGGGCTTGAGGTCGAGGCGGGGATTGTCGATGTGGGCCGCCACGATCTGGGCGCCTTCGTTGATGGGGGCGCTGCCGATCACGGCGAAGTTGATGCTCTTGCCGCGGTTGTTGCGGTAGACCCGCATACCGGGCTTGAGCTCCATCCCCGGGACCAGGGGCACGTAGCCCGCGGCCTCTGCCTGGCGGATCGTCTCGGTCACAGCCTCGCGCTCGGTCTTGGCCGCGTCGAGGAATTTCATGTAGTCGCGGCAGTAGCGCTCGAGCTCGGCGCGCTCGGCCTCGGGCAGGGTGTCATAGCCGTTTTTCGGCGCATACAGCAGCTTTTCTCTGAGTTCCTTGTTCTCGCTCATATTCTTTTTGGTCTCCTTTGCTTGGTCAATGAATTGCTTGAAAAACGCGCGGCACTTCGCCTCGAATTCCGGGGCGCTGCCGTTGTTCTCGATGGTAACGCCGCACAGGGCGGCAAATTCCGCGGCCGGCCGCTGTGCTGCCATGCGCGCGCGGGCGGCAGCCTCGGTCAGATGGTCTCTCGCCATCAGGCGGCGCAGCCGGTCGGATTCCGGGGCCAGGATCGCCACGGTCTCGTCGCAGAGCTCCGCCAGCCCGCCCTCAAACAGGCCGATGGCGTCGATGGCGGCGATTTCCGGCTGCGCGCGCCGGATGCTGCCCAAAAGCGCCGCCTTGACCGCCGGGTGCGTCAGCCCGTTCAGGCGCTCGAGCGCCGCCGGGTCGGCAAAGACGACGGCTGCCAGTGCCTTTCGGTCGAGGGCGCCGTCCTTCACCGTGCCGGGGAAGGCCGCTTCGATGGAGTCCAGCATCTGCCGGTCGCTTCGCAGCAGCTCGTGGTAGATTTCGTCGCAGTCGTACACCGCCGCGCCGAGCGCGCGCAGCACGTTCAGCGCCGTGGTCTTGCCGGCCCCGCTGGGCCCGGTGACGCCGATCACGATGGGGTCGATGCCGTCCAGCTTCATTCCGTATCTCCGTTCACAATGTGGAAGCCCGCGGACTTGCGCAGCCGGTTCTGCACCGCGTAGGCGATGCCGCCGCCCTCGGGGCAGCGGGCGAAAATGCGCTGCACGCCGGGCACGTCCAGCGCCCGCAGCGCGGCAAAGAGCCCTGCAGACAGGGTCTCCGGCGCGTCCTCCCGGCCGTAGGCGGTGGTGGGCAGCCCCTCGAACAGGGGCAGTTCCTCCTCAAAGCATAAGACGTGGCTGCCGGCCGAAAAGTTCCGCCGGATGTAGGCCGCCGCGCCCTCGCGCGAGCCGGAGACAATGATCACCTCCGCCGCCGGGGCGTAGTGCTTGTACTTCATGCCGGGGGCCCGGACCACGGCGTCGTTGGAGATCTGCGCGGTCACGGCCTTGTCGATCACAAGATCGCCCAGCACCGCCAGCAGCTGCTCGGGGGTGACCCCGCCCGGGCGCAGCAGCCGGGGCCGGTCGCCGGTGAGGTCCACGATCGTGGACTCCACGCCCACCCGGCAGGGCCCGCCGTCGACAATGGCGTCGATCTTGCCGTCCATGTCGTGCAGCACGTGGGCTGCAGTCGTGGTGGAGGGCTTGCCCGAGAGGTTGGCCGACGGCGCCGCGATCGGCACGCCCGCCAGCCGGATGATCTCGCGCGTGGCCGGGGTCTGCGGGCAGCGCATGGCCACGGTGTCGAGGTTCGCGGTGGTGGTCTTGGGCACCACATCGCGCACCGGCAGCACCATGGTCAAGGGGCCCGGCCAGAAGCGCTCGGCCAAGGTCCAGGCCGTTTCCGGGATGCTGTGGCAGTAGTCGCGCAGCTGCGCCGCCTCGGCGATGTGCAGAATCAGGGGGTTGTCCTGGGGCCGGCCCTTGGCGATGAAAATCTTCTCCACCGCCGCCGGGTCGAGCCCGTTGGCGCCCAGCCCGTAGACCGTCTCCGTCGGCAGCCCCACCAGCCCGCCGTTTCGTATGATATCCGCCGCCAGCCGAAGCTCTGCAGGCGATGTGTGTAATACTTGTGTTTGCATGTTCATATCATTCTATTCTTTGTGCGCATTGGTGAGGGAGCAGGGGTTAGGGGTTAGGGAAGAGGGAATAGTGAATAGTGAATAGGGAATAGGGATCAGGGGCTAGGGGTCAGGGGTCAGGAGTGAGGGACGTAGGGACGAGCCTTGCTCGTCCGCTCTTCCTCGGGATCAGTTGACAATGGAAAGGGGAAGGCTTCCATTCATGTCATCCTGAGGAGCGCAGCGACGAAGAATCCAAATGCCCTCGTATTTTGCAGCTCCTTAGATTCTTCGCTTGCGCTCAGAAAGACATAGAGGGCAGCCAAACCGATCACTTTCCACTTTCTGCTTCCCGCTTTCTTCTCCGGACAAGCAAGGCTTGTCCCTACGCTCGTTCGTTGCTCCTAACTCCTCACTCCTCGTTCCTCACGCTCCTATTGCCTATTGCCTCTGAACACTTTCCACTGTCCACTTTCCCCAGTCTCCGTCAACCGAGCAGATTTTCCTTCCCGTTGAGTACCGCTTCCACCAGGTTCTCTCCCTCGTAGCGCAGCTTCATCGTGAAAAACGGGGCCTTTTGCTGCAGGCGCTGCAAAAACAGGCGGTCGCCGGCCCACTGGGGCAGGGCGTTGACCCGCTCAATGGGCACCCATTCCAGGACGCCCTCGTCGCAGTCCTTCAGGCTGCCTGAAAAGCCGACGGCGTGGTAGAGGAACATGTGTTCGCCCTCCCAGCGGTCGGAGACGAAGCTCACCACCGCGCACAGCCGATAGTCCGTCAGCTCCAGGCCGGTTTCCTCGCGCACCTCGCGCAGCAGGCAGTCCTCGGGGCTCTCGTCCTCCTCCAGCTTGCCGCCGACGCCGACCCACTTGTCGTGGTTGACGTCGTTTTCCTTCTTCACGCGGTGCAGCATCAGGTAGCAGCCGTCCCGCTCGATGTAGCACAGGGTGGTATTTTTCATGCTTCCTCCGCCGGGACGACCATGCGGATCGCCTGGGGCAGGGCCTCGATCCGGACCTCTGCGCCGCCCTGAGCAAACTCGCCGTCGAGCGTCCAGTCGCTCTCGCCCTCCAGCCGGACCGTCAGCGCGCGGACCTGCCGCAGCTCGATCATTCTGGAGTGATAATCCTGGGCCAGCAGCGCCCGGATGCATTCGCCGAGCTCGGCCGCGTCCCTCGGATTTTTGACCAGCAGCAGCTCAAACAGGCCGTCCTGCAGATCCACCAGCTTTTTATCCAGTGACAGCACGCCGCCCACGGAGGTGGAGTTGCCCACCGCGCCGAAGAGGTAATCCCCCTCCAGCTGCTCGCCGCCGTCGAGGTCGATGGCTGCGTGCAGGCTGTGGATCGACGGGATCGAGGCCGCGCCCTCGAGCACGTAGGCCAGGTGGCCCAGCACGTTTTTCACGTCCTGGGGCGTGGTGTAGCTGGTTTTGGTAAAGGCCCCGAAGGAGGCCACATAGGTGAAATAGCGGTCGTCGAAGCGGCCGGCGTCAATGGGGCGGATCGTCCCGAACACCGCGTCCTGGGCGGCCTGCAGCAGGTTTTTGGACAGGCCCAGGCTCGTGGCAAAGTCATTCGTGCTGCCGGCCGGGATGTAGGCCAGCGGCGTGCGCACGCCGCTTTTGAGCAGGCCGGAGACGGTCTCGTTGAAGGTGCCGTCGCCGCCGATGCAGACCACGCGCTCCACCTGCCCGGCGTATTCGCGCACGATCGCGGTGCCGTCGCCCTGCTTTTGCGTGGTGCGCACCAGGGGCGCGAAGCCCGCCTTGCAGAAGATATCCAGCATGGATGCCAAAACCGGACCGGCACGCTTGGTGCCCGCCGTGGGATTCAGCACCACCAGCATCTGTTTCATTGCAATCCTCCGATGCAGATAGTTTTTCAACTTATTATCCTATAAATCCAACAAGATGTCAAGCATAAAAAACAGTCGGTCCCAAACCGACTGTTTTTTATGGCTAACCACGAACCACTCACCACTGCATCACGCGAGCGCGGCGGTGATCAGCGCCATCTTGTAGACCTCCTCGGCGTTGCAGCCGCGGGAGAGGTCGTTGATGGGCGCGTTCAGGCCCTGCAGGATGGGGCCGTAGGCCTCAAAGCCGCCCAGGCGCTGGGCGATCTTGTAGCCGATGTTGCCCGCCTCGATGCAGGGGAAGATGAAGGTGTTGGCATAGCCTGCCACGGGGCTGCCGGGGAACTTCAGCTGGCCGACGACGGGAGAGACCGCCGCGTCGAACTGCATTTCGCCGTCGAGCGCCAGCTCGGGGGCCAGCTCCTTGGCCTTGGCGGTGGCCGCCTGGCTCAGCGCCACGGTGCCGCCCTTGCCGGAGCCCTTGGTGGAGAAGCTCAGCATTGCGACCTTGGGGTCGATGCCGAAGACCTTGGCGGTCTTGGCGGTCTCGATGGCCACCTCCGCGAGCTTTTCAGCGGCGGTGAAGGTCACGTTGCCGTCCTTGTCCACGGTGTCCTGGTAGTCGATGTTGATGGCGCAGTCGCCCATGGCCAGCAGCTCCTGGGCTCCGTCCTTGCCCTCGCGGGCCAGGATGAAGCAGCTGGAGACCAGATGCGCGCCCTTTCTGCACTTAATCAGCTGCAGCGCAGGCCGCACGGTGTCGGCGGTGGAGTAGGTGGCGCCGCCCAGCAGGCTGTCGGCGTAGCCCATCTTGACGAGCATCGTGCCGAAATAGTTGCCCTTGAGCAGATTGGCGCGGCAGTCCTCGGGGCTCATCTTGCCCTTGCGGAGCTCTACCATCTTTTCCACCATGGCCTCCATGTCGGGATAGGTGGCGGGGTCGATGATCTCCAGGCCCTCGATGTCAAAGCCGCATTCCTTGGCCTTGGCGGTGACGACGTCCACAGCGCCCAGCAGGATCGGGGTCAGAAAACCGCCCTGCTTCAGGCGGGCAGCCGCCTCGAGGATGCGGGGGTCGTGGCCCTCGGTGAATACGATCTTTCTGGGGTTCTCTCTGAGCTTGGCTTCCAGTCTTGCAAACATGCTGCTACCTCCTCAATTCTTTTTTGGTTTATGATAATAACGACGTTTGCTCTTCTTTTTCTGGGCCTCGGCCGGTTCGCCCTCGGCCGCCTTGGCGCTCTGCGCCTCGGGCTTGGGCTGCTTCTCCGGCTTCGGCTGCGCGGTCTTGGCCTGCTTTTCGGGCTTGGGGTGGGCCGGCTTCTCCGGCTTGGGCTGCGCGGCCTTCTTCTGCTCGGGATTCTGGGCAGGCTTTCTGGCGTTCTTGCCGCCGCGGCTGCGATGCTTTTTGGTCAGCTGCTGGCTCTGGGCCTCGGCCGGCTGCTCGACCGGCTCGGGCGCCGGCTGCTCGCTCTTCTGGGCGGGCTTCTTCGGCTGGGCAGGCTGCTTTTTGGGCTGCGGGGCGGGCACAGGGACCGGCTCGGCCTCGGGCTTCTTCTCCCGCTTGGCCTTGCGCCCCTTTGCCTCCTCCTGCGCCGCCTCGGAGCGGAGGACCGGGCGCTCAAAGCGCGGATATTCCTCCACCGGCTCCGGCGCGCTCTTGCCGCCCGAGATGGGCGCCCAGTCGTCGGGGATCGGCTCGTCGGTCTTGCGGGCCTTGCCGTTGCGGTAGATCGCGATCTGGTCGTTGCGGAAGCTCTCGATCTGGTCGGGGTCCTTCTCCAGCCGGACCTTGACGCTCTGGCCCATGAGGTTGACGTCGGTCACCGTGCCGCGGCCCAGGGGCGTGTCCACAAAGGACTCGGCCTTGGGGCTGGTCTTGAGCAGGTCCTCATAGGCCTCCTGCTCGTATTTGAGGCAGCACATCAGCCGCCCGCAGGTGCCGGAGATCTTGGTGGGGTTGAGGCTGAGGTTCTGCGTCTTCGCCATTTTGATGGAGACGGGCGCGAAGTCGTTGAGGAACTGCCCGCAGCAGAAGGGTCTGCCGCAGATGCCCAGGCCGCCCACCATCTTCGCCTTGTCGCGCACGCCGATCTGCCGCAGCTCCACGCGGGTGTGGAAGTTCGAGGCCAGCTGCTTGACCAGCTCGCGGAAGTCCACGCGCCCGTCGGCGGTGAAGTAGAACAGGATCTTGCTGCCGTCGAAGGTGTATTCGCAGGAGACCAGCTGCATGTCCAGGCCCAGCCGGGCGATGCGCTCCTGGCAGAAGCTGTAGGCGGATTTTTCCAGCCGGCGGTTGTCGGCGTTGACGTACTCGTCCTTGTCGGTGGCGATGCGCACGACCTTGCGCAGCGGCGGCACGATGGACGAGGCCGGCACCGTGTGGGTCGGGCCCGCGCAGTAGCCGAACTCGGGGCCGCGCGCGGTCTCGATGATCACGTGATCGCCGGTCTTCGGCTCCAGGCCGTTGGGGTCAAAATAATAGGTCTTGCTGCCCGTGCGGAAGCGGATGTCGCAGACCGGCACCGGGGTATTGTCTTCGGTCGCTTCCAGCACGTCCGATTCTAAGATGTTGGTGGATTCGTCCATAGGATTCTCCTTTTGTATGCGGAATTAGCGAAGCTGCACCTGCAGCGCGCCGCACAGCGCGCCCACGGAAATGTTCCCCTGCAGCAGCTCCAAAGCCTCCTGCAGGCGGCGGATGGCGCTCATGAGCTCGGCCCCGCTGCGGCTCTGGCTGATCGCGGCGGCCTCCGGCGTGGGGGCCGGCGTGCCCGAGCGGACGGCCAGCGCCTCGGTCAGAAGGCCCAGCCACTCGGTCAGGATCGGCTGCAGCTGGTCGCGGCTGAGGCGCTCCATGGGCACGAGCAGCTCCGCCATGGCAAGCGCGTCTCTGGCAGGGTAGGCCGCTGCAAAGCGCGCGGTCTGCGGCAGAAGCTCGCCGCCGCCGGAGAGCAGCGTCTTTGCCTGGCCGTAGAAGCCGCCGCTGCGCAGCACCGCCGAGGCGATCTGCTCGCCGGTCTTCTGCGGAAAGTCCCGCTCCAGCAGCCGGGTGCAGAGCCCTGTCTCGAGCGGCGAGAGCTGCAGCTCCACGCAGCGCGAGCGGATCGTCGGCAGCAGCCGCTGGGCGCCGTCGGTCAGCAGCAGGAACGCGCCGTAGGCCGGCGGCTCCTCGAGCACCTTGAGCAGCGCGTTCTGTCCGGGCGCGCCCATGTCCATGGCCCGCGGGAAGATGTAGACCTTGCGCCGGCCCTCGTTGGGCCGCAGGTACATGTCCGTGCGGGCCTCGCGCACCAGCTCCACGCTGACGGTCTTCTTTTTCTCGTCGTCCACGGTGATGACGTCCGGGTGGTTCCCGGAGAGCACCTTGCGGCACTGGGCGCACACGAGGCAGGGCCGCGTCCTGCCCGAGGTGCACTCCATGGCCGCAGCCAGAAGCCGGGCCAGCGTGTGCTTGCCGCTGCCCTGCGGCCCCGAGAGGATGTAGGCATGGGAGAGCCGGTCAGCCTCCAGCACCGGGGCGAGCTTGCTTTTCAGTTGTTCGTTCCCGTATAACGCGTCAAGTGACATGTTGTTCAAAATAGGCTTGCGCCTGTTGTTGATTTCGGAAAATTTCGGTTTTTAATTCCTCAAGGCTGTCAAATTTCCGCTCAGGGCGGAGGTATTCGTAAAAATCCACGATGAGGGGCCTGCCGTAGAGGTCGCCGGAAAAATCGGCGAGCCAGGTCTCCACGCGCACGCCGCTGCCGTGCACGGTGGGCCGGGTGCCCACGTTGCACACGCCGGGGTAGCTTGCGCCGTCCACGGTGCCGCGCACCGCGTAGACGCCGTTCTTCGGCAGCAGCAGGCCCGCCTCCGGCAGCAGATTCGCCGTCGGAAAGCCCAGGCGGTGGCCCAGGCCCTGGCCCGTGACCACAGTGCCGGAGAGGGTGTGGGGATGGCCGTAAAATCTGGCTGCCGCGGCCATGTCGCCCGCGGCGACCAGCTGCTTGAGCAGCGTGGAGGACACGAGCTGGCCGTCCAGCGCCAGGGCGGGGATGATCTCGCAGGGCACGCCGCGCGCCAGGCAGTAATCCTGCAGCAGCTCGGGCGTTCCCGCGGCCCGGTCGCCGAAGCGGTAATCCCAGCCGCAGACCAGGCCCACAGCGCCAAAGCGGCGCAGCAGATGGTCGGCGAACACGTCCCAGGGCGTGTGCATGAGCCCCTCGTCGAAGGGCAGCACCAGCACCTCGTCCATGCCGCCGACGGTTTTGAGCAGGCGGACGCGGTCATTCAGGCCGGTCAGCGTGCCGCCCTTGCCGGGGCTGCGGTCAAAGGTGATGGCGCAGGCGCAGGCGCCTGTCTCGTCCGCCATCGCGCGCGTGCGGGCGAGCAACTGCCGGTGCCCCAGATGGACGCCGTCAAAAAAGCCGAGGGCAATGATTCGATTCATACTTCAAAAAAGCTCTTGATGGTGGTCAGTCGGTCGGCTTGGACCTCGCCGAGCAGAAGGAACTCCCCGCTCCGGCTGTAGACGCGGAAGCGGCCCTCGGGAATCTCCCGGGCGGCAGCCGCTGCGCCGTTGCGGAGCTTTCGCTCGGCGGGCTCGTTGACCGTAAGGCTCGGATATGCGGAAAACAGGGAATCGACCGGCAGCAGGAGCGCGGTTTTGTCCTCCGCTGACAAAATCTCCTCCATGCTGTGGGCCTGATCCAGCGTGTAGGCGCCGGCCATGGTGCGCGTAAGCGAGGCCATGCAGCCGCCGCAGCCGAGGGCCTGCCCGATGTCGTGGCAGAGGGTACGGATATACGTCCCCTTCGAGCAGCGCACGCGCAGGCGCCAGTCGGCGCCCTCGCCGCCGAGCAGCTCGAGGGCAAAAATCGTGATCGCGCGGGGCTTGCGCTCGACCTCGCCGCCCTTGCGGGCGATCTCGTACAGGCGCCTGCCGCCGACCTTGACCGCCGAATACATTGGCGGGATTTGTTTGATTTCTCCGCGAAACTGCGGTAAAACCGCCTCGATTTCGGCCTGGGAAATACTGATTTCGCTCTGCTGCAGGACGGCGCCGGTGATGTCCTGCGTGTCGGTCACAAGGCCGAGGCGCAGCGTGGCGATATATTCCTTCTCCGCGTGCTCGAAGAACTCGACGCCGCGGGTGGCCCTGCCCAGGAAGACCGGCAGCACGCCGGTGGCCATGGGATCGAGCGTCCCGCCGTGGCCCACGCGCTTTTCGCGGAACACCCCGCGCAGCTTGGCCGCCACGTCCTGCGAGGTCCAGCCGGAAGGCTTGTTGACAATGAGAATACCGTTTGCCATTTGATTGAGTGGAAAATGGAAAGTGGAAAGTGGAAAGTGGAGGTATGTTTCAATTCTCATGAATTGAAACATGAAATTGAAATCCGTCGCGAAGCGACACCGCAATTCGCGCAGCGGCTTCTTTTTTTCATTTTTTCATTCTTTCATTTCTTCTTCGATTGCGGTCAGGATTTCCGCCTTGGCCGCTTCGATCCCGCCGGCGACGGTTGCGCCGGCGGCGCCCTTGTGGCCGCCGCCGCCGAGACGGCGGCAGATGGCGGCAGCGTCATAGCCCGGGCCGGTGCGGACGGAGATTTTCCCCGCGCCGCCCTCGACCTCGCGCAGCATGACCGCGATCTCGACGCCCTCGACCAGGCGGCCGAAGCCGGAGATGTCGTCAATGTCGTCCTCGGTCAGGCCAAGCTCATCCAGCACCGCGTTCGGGATCGCGCTCACGGCCACGAGGCCGCCGTGGAAGAACTCCATGTGCTCGACCAGATAGCGCTCCAGCTGCAGGCGCGGCCAGCGCTTGGTCTCGAACATGACCCGGTTGATCGGGTAGCTCTCGGCCCCGCAGGCCAGGCAGTCGGCCGCCACGCGCAGGGTGTTGGCCGTGACGTTGGCGTAGCGGAAGCAGCCGGTGTCGGTGGACACGGCCACATAGATCGCCTCGGCGATCTGTTTGTCGGGCTGCACGTCCAGCAGGCCCAGCAGCGCCCAGATGATCTCCCCGCAGGCGGCCTTGTCGGCCTCCACGTGCGTCCGGGCGGCAAAGCCGTCGTTGGAGCCGTGGTGGTCGATGGCCAGCGCGACCTCGGCCTGCTCCATCCCGAAGGGGAACAGAGACCGGCTCGCGACGTCCACGCTGAGGATTGTAGGGGCGAGCATTGCTCGCCCGTCAGACGCCTGCGTGGACGACGGGCCTTGCGGGCGAGCATTGCTCGCCCCTACAAGCTGTTCCAGAAACGGCGCGAATTTCGGCGTAAACTGGGGATTTTCGCAGATCCACGCGGTCTTGCCGATCGCGCGCAGGCCGCGGCAGAGGGCCGCCGCCGAGCCGATCGTATCCCCGTCTGGCCGCCGGTGCGTCAGGATCAGGTAGTTGTCGTTCTGCAGCAGAAACGCCGCTGCTTCACTCAGGCTGATCCGGTCCTTCTGCGCGCAGCGAAGCATCTCAGGATTCTTCGGCGCGAGCGCCTCAGAATGACATTCCCGGCTAGCCTTCTGCATCTTCTTCGTCCTTCGGGATATCGAGGGTGGAGAGGATGTCGAGGATCCTTGCGCCGTAGGTGATGGAGTGGTCCTCCTCCCAGACGAGCTCCGGCGTGTAGCGCAGCTGCAGATTCTGGCCGAGGATGCGGCGCAGATAGCCGCCGGAGGATTTGAGGCCCTTGAGGACCTCCTTGGAGGCGTCCTTGTCGAGCATGGAGACATAGACCTTCGCGTAGCGCAGGTCAGAGGTGGTCTCCACCCGGGTGACGGACACCATGGTTTTCTGAACACGGGGGTCCTTGAGGTTCCGCAGCGCCGCAGACAGCTCCCGCTGGATTTCCTCATTGATCCGCCCGATGCGGTTGGTAGACATGATTTCGCTCCTTTTCAGGCAATAGGCAACAGGCAACAGGCAATAGGAGAACGAGGGGCGCGCCCCTACTGCCTATTGCCTATTGCCTAATCACTTATTCGGTATACTGCTCCATAACGAAGCACTCAAACACGTCGCCTTCCTTGATGTCGTTGTACTTGGCGACGGACATGCCGCACTCGAAGTTGGCCTGGACCTCCTTGACGGAGTCCTTGAAGCGCTGCAGCGAGCCGACCTCGCCGGTGTAGATGACGATGTTGTCGCGCAGCACACGGACCTTGGCGTCGCGGGTGACCTTGCCGTCCTTGACGTAGCAGCCGGCGATGGTGCCGATCGCGCTGACCTTGTAGGTCTGGCGGACCTCGGCGTGGCCGATGACGGCCTCGCGGTACTTCGGGGCCAGCATGCCCTTGATGGCGGCCTCGATCTCCTCGAGGCACTCATAGATGACGCTGTAGAGGCGCACGTCCACATGGTCGCGCTTGGCGGAGACCGCCGCGGCGCTGTCGGGCCGGACGTTGAAGCCCACGACGATGGCGTTGGCCGTGGAGGCCAGCAGGATATCGCTCTCGTTGATCGCGCCGACGCCCACGTGGATGACGTTCACGCGGACCTCGTCGTTGCTGACCTTCATGAGGTTGGCACGCAGCGCCTCGGCAGAGCCCTGCACGTCGGCCTTGATGACGATGTTCAGGGTCTTCATTTCGCCCTGCTTCATCTGGTCGAAGAGGTTTTCCAGCGTGACCTTGCTCTGCAGCTTGGCCAGGTCGTCCTTGGCCTTCTGCTTGCGCTTTTCGACCAGCTGCTTGGCCATGCGCTCGTCGGCGACCGCGGCGAACTCGTCGCCGGGGGCCGGGACCTCGGCCAGGCCCGTGATCTCCACGGGGACGGAGGGTCCTGCGTGCTTGATGGTCCTGCCCTTGTCGTCGGTCATGACGCGGACGCGGCCGACTGCGGTGCCGGCGATGATCAGGTCGCCCTGGTTGAGGGTGCCGTTCTGGACCAGCAGCGTGGCGATGGGGCCGCGGCTCTTGTCCAGGCGGGCCTCGATGACCGTGCCCTTGGCCGCGCGGTTGGGGTTGGCCTTGAGCTCCTGGAGCTCGGCCGTGAGGATGACGGTCTCGAGCAGGTCATCGATGCCGGTGCCCTGCTTGGCGGAGATCCGGCAGACCTCGGTGTCGCCGCCCCACTCGGCCGGCACCAGATCGTGCTCGGTCAGCTGGGTCAGGACGCGGTCGGGGTTGGCGCCGGGCTTATCCATCTTGTTGACAGCCACGACGATGGGGATGCCCGCGGCCTTGGCGTGGGCAATGGCCTCGATGGTCTGGGGCATGATGCCGTCGTCGGCAGCCACGACCAGGATGGCAACGTCGGTGCACATGGCGCCGCGGGCGCGCATGGCGGTGAAGGCCGCGTGGCCCGGGGTGTCGAGGAAGGTGATGGGCTTGCCGTTGATCTGCACGGTGTAGGCGCCGATGTGCTGGGTGATGCCGCCGGCCTCGCCGGAGACGACATTGGTCTTCCGCACGGCGTCGAGCAGGCTCGTCTTGCCGTGGTCGACGTGGCCCATGACCACCACGACCGGGGGCCGGGTGACCAGCTCGTCGGGGCTGTCCTCGTGGTCGTCAAACAGGCGCTCCTCGATGGTCACGATGACCTCGCGCTCGACCTTGCAGCCGAGCTCGGTGGCGACAAATTCCGCGGTGTCGAAGTCGATGGTCTGGTTGACCGAAGCCATGACGCCGTTCTTGATGAGGCACTTGATGACCTCGGCGGCGGTCTTCTTCATGCGCGAGGCCAGCTCGCCCACGGTGATCTCGTCGGGGATCTTGACGGTGAGCGGGGTCTTCTTGACGGCCTCGAGGCGCAGGCGGTTCATGCGCTTGCGCTCCTCTTCCTTGGACTTGGCGCTCTTCTGCTGGGCCTGCTGCTTCTTGTTCTTGCCGCCGATCTTCTGCTTGCCGCCGGAGCGGTTCTGATCCCGCTCGGAGATCAGCTCGTCGGCGTGGTCGGAGAAGCGGGCGGAGTTGACCTGCACGGCGGAGGTATCCACCACGCGGCGCTCGCGCTTGCGCTGCGGCTCCTGGCTCACAGTGACGCCGCCCTTGTCCGCCGGCTTGGCGTTCTGCGCGGGCTTGGCCGGCTGCGCGCCGGCGGGCGGGGCCTTCTTGGTCTCGGCGGCCTTCTTGGCGGCAGCCTCCTCCCTGGCCTTCTTTTCCGCGGCCTCCTTCTCTGCCTGCGCGGCAAAGGCGGCCGCCCAGATCACCTCGAGCGAGCTGATCTGGTTGCGCTGCGTCAGCACGTCAAAGACGACGTTCAGCTGCTCGTCGGTGAGCACCTGCATATTGCTGCGCGGCTTCTCAAAGTACTGCTCCACAATCGCCGCGATGTCCTTCGGCTGCAGGCCGAAGTCCGACGCGACCTCCCGGATCTTATACTTCACAAAACTCATATAGTAACCTCCTGTCTGAGGATTTGATACTGTTCAGGTGGAAAATGGAAAGTGGAAAGTTGATGTGCCGCTTCGCGGCGGATTTGAATCGCTGTCCACCCTCACTTTTTCTTCGTTCCGGCGCGTTTGCGAAAGCGCTCGGCCCTGGCCTCCAGGGTCTGCAGCAGCTCGGCATACGCTTCCGCGGGCTCCAGGTTTTTTACAAAGGCTGCGGCCAGGGAGGCATCGGAAAACGCCGCCACCGAGACCGGGGAATAGCCCATGGCGCTGCCCAGGGTCAGCTTGTCAAACGGCACCACGGTGAGCTGCTGCTTCGTGCCGGCCACCAGGCGCCGGGCCTTCTGCTTCGTGCTCTCGCCGGCGTCCGAGGCCAGGATCACCAGCCGGGCCTTGCCCAGCCGGGTCAGGGCCGTGACGGGCTCCTCGCCCAGCTCGATCTTGCGCCCCTTGCGCGCAATCGAGAGCAGCCCGAGGGCTTTGTTTTGTTCCATAGGAGCCTCCGTTTCTTTGTGAATGAAAAAATGAAATGATGAAAGAATGAAAGAATTGCGGTGTCGCTGCGCGACATTTTTCAATTTTTCAAATTGCATTTGAAAAATACCATAATTTTTTCATTATTTCATTGTTTCATTCTTTCATTCCGCTGCCTCCAAGCTTTCCATCTCCGCAACCAGCTGATCCCGGATCTCGGGCGGGATGGTGACCTCAAGGCTGCGGCCCAGGGCATTGGAGCGCAGGGCCTTTTTCAGGCACTCGGCGCTGTGGCACACATAGGCGCCGCGGCCGGGCTTCTTGCCCTTGCCGTCGATGGAGACCTCGCCCTCCGGCGAGCGCACCACCCGCACCAGCTCCTTCTTCGGTTTCATCTCCCGGCAGCCCAGGCACTGGCGCATGGGGATCTTTTTCGGCATAGTATATCACCTTTCAAAGATGGATCTGCTTCGTAAATGAAGGAATGAAGCTGCTTCGCGAATGAAGAAATGAAGCCGCTGCGCTAATTTCGGTGTCGCTCCGCGACGGATTTCAAATTCATTTTTCAATTCCGAAAAATTGAAAAATACCATAATCAGGACAAAGTCCGGCTTCATTCGGGCGAAGCCCAGCTTCATTTCTTCATTTCTTCATTTCTTCATTCTGCGTCAGCCTGCGAGGCGGGCTTGATGTCGATCTTGTGGGCGGTCAGGCGGGCGGCCAGGCGGGCGTTCTGGCCCTCCTTGCCGATGGCAAGGGAGAGCTGATCGTCGGGCACGACCACGCGGCAGGCCTTCTGGCCCTCCACCAGGTCGACGGAGATGACGTCCGCCGGGGACAGGGCCGCCGCGACAAAGGCGCAGGGGTCCTCGTTCCAGACCACGATGTCCATCTTCTCGCCGTGGAGCTCATCCACGACCGCGGCCACACGGCCGCCTCTGGGGCCGACGCAGGCGCCCACGGGGTCCACATTCTCCACCGCGGACCAGACGGCCAGCTTCGTGCGGGAGCCGGCCTCGCGGGCGATGGACTTGATCTCCACCTCGCCGGAGGCGATTTCGGGCACGTTGAGCTCGAACAGGCGCTTGACCAGGCCGGGGTGCGTCCGGGAGACGATGACCTGGGGGCCGCGGTTGGAGCGGCGGACCTCCACCACGTAGACGCGGATCAGGTCGCCTTCTTTATAATGCTCGCTGCGGACCTGCTCGCCGGCGCCGAGGTAGGCGTCGGTGCGGTCGTTGCCCTGGCCGATGCGGACGGTGATATCGCCGCTCGAGGGCTCGATGCGAAGCACGGTGCCGGTCAGGATCTCGTGCTCCTTGGAGGAGAAGCTGTCAAAGACCATGTCGCGCTCGGCCTCGCGCAGGCCCTGGATGATGACCTGCTTGGCGGTCTGGGCGGCGATGCGGCCGAAGGCCTGGGTCTTGATCTCCTCGTTGACCAGGTCGCCCAGCTCGCACTTGGGGTCGATCTTACGGGCGGCCTCCAGCTGGATCTCGGTGGCGGGGGTGAAGACCTCGTCCACGACCTCCTTCTGGGCGTACATGCGCATGCTCTTTTCGTTGAGCTCGACAAACACGTTGTCGGTGTAGCCGTCGCGGTCCTTCTTATAGGCGGCCAGCAGCGCCTGGGTGATCCGGTCGGTCATATAGCTGACGGGAATGCCGCGCTCCTTTTCCAGCTGCCGCAGCGCCGCAAAAATCTCCGCACTGTTATTCATGATAGATACCTCCAGTATTGATCCGTATATATGCAATCTATCTCTGTTTTTTTGAGTTGACAGTTGAAAGTGTAAAGTTGAAAGTTGTGGTATTTTTCAAATCTGCGATTTGAAAAATCAATTGGAAGCCATCCCGAAGGGATACCGAAACTGTCCACTTTCCACTTTCAACTTTCCACTAAAATGTCGCTCTGAGTCGCACAAGCGCAACCTCATTTTTCTCGAACGTGAGCGTCTCTTTGCCGTACTCCACCGTGACCCGGCCGTCGTCGTAGGCCTTGAGGACCGAGGGGAACTCCTTGACGCCGTTTTTGGGGCGGTAGAGCTTGACCAGCACGTCCGCGCCCAGGAAGCGCTCAAAATCGGACGGCCGCTTGAGCACGCGCTCGAGCCCGGCCGAGCAGACCTCAAAGCGGTAGCTCTGCTCGATGGGGTCCTTCTCGTCCAAAATCGGGTCGATCGCCCGGGAGACGGCCTCGCAGTCGTTGATGGACACGCCGCCGTCCTTGTCAATGTAGAGCCGCAAAAACCACTCGCCGCCCTCGCGGACGTATTCCACATCCCACAAAGAGCAGCCGAGCGACTCAACAACCGGCTCTGAAAAAGCCCAAACCTGATCTGTAATCTTCATAAAAACCCCTATTTTACAAATGAAAGAGAGGCGATTTCGCCTCTCTGTGTCAACTACCTACCAATAACAAAGCGATTATATCACTGTTGTTTCGGAAATGCAAGCCCTTTTTGCGATTTTTCAAACAAAAAATAGGGCAAAATAGTTGCGATCTGGTCATATTTATGGTATAATATGCGGACATCTTAACAAACATCCCAAGTCCCTCCCAAGGAGGTTTCTCATGAACGACATCATTTCCGTGCGCGGGGCACGGGAGAACAACCTCAAAAATATCGATCTGGACATCCCGCGCGACAAGCTGATCGTCTTTACCGGCCTGTCCGGCTCGGGCAAGTCCAGCCTCGCCTTCGACACGATCTATGCCGAGGGCCAGCGGCGCTATGTGGAGTCGCTGTCCAGCTACGCCCGCATGTTCCTCGGCCAGATGGACAAGCCCGACGTGGACTCCATCGACGGCCTCTCCCCCGCCATCTCCATCGACCAGAAGACCACCTCGAAAAACCCGCGCTCCACCGTGGGCACGGTGACCGAGATCTATGACTATCTGCGCCTTCTGTGGGCCCGGGCCGGGGTGCCCCACTGCCCTAACTGCGGCAAGGAGATCAAAAAGCAGACCATCGACCAGATCGTCGACAAGGTCCTGCAGCTGCCCGAGGGCACGCGCTTTCAGGTGCTCTCCCCGGTGATCCGGGGCAAAAAGGGCGAGCACGTGAAGGTCTTTGAGGACGCCCGGCGCGCCGGCTTCGTGCGCGTGCGCGCAGACGGCATCGTGTACGATCTGTCCGAGGAGATCAAGCTCGAAAAGAACAAAAAGCACAACATTGAGCTCATCGTGGACCGGCTGGTGCTGCGCGGCGACATCACCCGAAGGCTGACCGACTCCATCGAGACCGCCTCGGCCCACGGCGGCGGGCTGACCGTCATCCAGCGCATGGACACCGAGGAGGAGATCCCCTTCTCGCAGAACTACGCCTGCGAGGACTGCGGCATCTCCATGCCCGAGCTCTCGCCGCGCATGTTCTCGTTCAACAACCCCTACGGCGCCTGCCCGCACTGCGCGGGCCTGGGCTTCCAGCTCAAGGTGGACCCGGACATGGTGATCCCGAACCGCAGCCTGTCCATCATGGACGGTGCGATCCAGGCCAGCGGCTGGGGCAACGTGAAAAACGACTCCATCGCGCGCATGTACTTTGACGCCCTGGCGCGGAAATACCGCTTCAACCTCACCGACCCCATCGAGCAGCTGCCGAAGAGCGCCCTGGACGCGATCCTCTACGGCACCAAGGGCGAAAAGCTCAAGCTCTACTACGAGCGGGCCAACGGCCGCGGCACGCTGGAGCAGGCCTTTGAGGGCATCCTGCCCAGCCTGGAGCGGCGCTACCGCGAGACCCAGTCCGAGGCCATGCGCAAGGAGCTCGAGGAGTGCATGTCCGCCTCTCCGTGCCCGGAATGCGAGGGCCGCAGGCTCTCGCCGATCTCCCGCGCCGTGACCGTGGGCGGCATGCGCATCATGGACTACTGCGCGCTGCCCGTGACCAAGGCGCTGGACTTTGCAGAGCATCTGCAGCTCGAGGGCCAGGCCGCCGTGATCGCCCAGCCGATTTTGCGGGAGATCAAGGCAAGACTGGGCTTTCTGCAGTCGGTTGGCCTGTCCTACCTGACCCTGTCCAGAGCAGCCGCCACCCTGTCCGGCGGCGAGAGCCAGCGCATCCGCCTGGCCACGCAGATCGGCTCTTCGCTCATGGGCGTGCTCTATATCCTCGACGAGCCCTCCATCGGCCTGCACCAGCGGGACAACGACAAGCTGCTGGCGACGCTCAAGGAGCTGCGCGATCTGGGCAACACGCTGATCGTCGTCGAGCACGACGAGGACACCATGCGCGCGGCGGACTACATCGTGGACGTCGGCCCCGGCGCGGGCATCCACGGCGGCGAGATCGTGGCCGCCGGCACCTACGACGAAATCGTGCGCAACCCCCGCTCCATCACGGGCCAGTACCTCTCCGGCGTCAAAAAGATCCCGGTGCCGGCCTCCCGCCGGTCCGGAAACGGAAAAACCCTGAAGGTCTGCGGCTGCCGGGAAAACAACCTGCAGAACATCGACGTGGAGATCCCCTTGGGCGCCTTCACCTGCGTGACCGGCGTATCCGGCTCGGGCAAGTCGTCGCTGGTCAACGAGATCATCTACAAAAAGCTGGCCGGCAGCCTCAACCACGCCCGCATCCGCCCCGGCAAGCACGAGCGCTTCGAGGGCCTCAAGGCCCTGGACAAGGTCATCTGCATCGACCAGAGCCCGATCGGCCGCACGCCGCGCTCGAACCCGGCCACCTACACCGGCCTGTTCGGCGACATCCGCGACCTGTTCGCCTCCACCAACGACGCGAAAATGCGCGGCTACGGGCCGGGCCGCTTCTCCTTCAACACCAAGGGCGGCCGCTGTGAGGCCTGCGCCGGCGACGGCCTGGTCAAGATCGAGATGCACTTCCTGCCGGACGTCTACGTGCCCTGCGAGGTCTGCCGCGGCAAGCGCTACAACCGCGAGACGCTCGAGGTGCTCTACAAGGGCAAAAACATCTCCGACGTGCTGGAAATGACCGCGGACGAGGCCCTGGACTTCTTCCAGAACCTGCCGCGCATCCGCCAGAAGGTGCAGACGCTTGTGGACGTGGGCCTGGGCTACATCAAGCTCGGGCAGAGCTCCACCACGCTCTCGGGCGGCGAGGCCCAGCGCGTGAAGCTGGCAACGGAGCTCTCCCGCAAGTCCACCGGCTCGACGTTCTACATCCTCGACGAGCCCACCACCGGCCTGCACGCGGACGACGTGCGAAAGCTCATTGACGTGCTGCAGACGCTCGTGGACGCGGGCAACACGGTGCTGGTCATCGAGCACAACCTCGACGTCATCAAGACCGCCGACCACATCATCGACCTCGGCCCCGAGGGCGGCGACGGCGGCGGCACCATCGTCGCCGAAGGCACCCCCGAGCAGGTCGCCGCCTGCCCTGAAAGCTTCACAGGACAGTACCTGAAGAAATGGTTGACCGGAAACAGCGAGACGCGAGCGGAGAGTTGACAGTGGATAGTGTTCAGAGGCAATAGGGAATAAGGCAATAGGCAATAGGCAATAGGCAATAGGAGAGTGAGGGACGAGGAGTGCGGAGTTAGGAGCTGGGAGCAACGAATGAGCGTAGGGACAAGCCTTGCTTGTCCGGAGAAGAAAGCGGGAAGTAGAAAGTGGAAAGTGATCGGTTTGGCTGCCCTCTATGTCATTCTGAGCGCAAGCGAAGAATCTAAGGAGCAGCAAAATACGAGGGCATTTGGATTCTTCGTCGCTGCACTCCTCAGAATGACATGAATGGAAGCCTTCCCCTTTCCATTGTCAACTGTCAACTGATCCCGAGGAAGAACGGACGAGCAAGGCTCGTCCCTACGTCCCCCACTCCTCGCTCCTCACTCCTGCCCCTGATCTTGAGGAAGAGCGGACGAGCAAGGCTCGTCCCTACGTCTCCAACTCCTCACTCCTCACTTCTGACCCCTAGCCCCTGACCCCTAGCCCCTGATCCCTATTCCCTATTCACTATTCCCTCTTCCCTAACCCCTGACCCCTGACCCCTGATCCCTGATCCCTGATCCCTGCCGCAAGAACAAACGAACGCCGCCCGGAAGCAGCTGCTTCCGGGCGGCGTTCGTTTCAGACTGTCAAAGAACCGCTGTTTTCAGATGGAGAAAACAGCGGTTCTTTTGTCGAATATTGAGAAATTAAGACATTTCATCAAGAAAAGCCGGAT
>CADBKF010000022.1 GCA_902795195.1 Oscillospiraceae bacterium | reverse complement strand
GAATGCCGAATCACTCAAAAAAACGTCGATTTTCGAGGAAAACTGCCGCCCTTTTCGAATCCCGCCACTCAAATACGATACCAAAAAAGATGAGAACGCGAAAATGCGTTCTCATCTTTTTTGGTCGGAGTGGCGGGATTCGAACCCACGGCCTCTTGGACCCGAACCAAGCGCGATACCAAACTTCGCCACACCCCGAAAGCATGAACATTATACAGGATGGGAGGCAAAATGTCAATAGTTTTCTTTCGACGGCTGGCAATTGTTTTGCCTTTCGCGGCCAGCTTTTGTTTTGTCTTTCGCGATTGATATTTATTTTCCCTCTGCCGGGCATTTGCTTTTTTCCTGCCACAGACAAATGCTTCGTTCGTTTTTCTCCCGGGTAGGGCTGGGCTGGGTCAGACGTCCGAATTTCTGCGGTTGAGCTCGGTCTCGACGCGGTTGAGCGTGCCGAAGAAGCGATAGGTGGCGATGGCGGGGCCGAAGCAGAGGATGCCGAATACATTCCAGCCGAACATGTGCCAAAACGAGGTATAGGGACCCTCCACGCCCAGCGCGATGGCCTTGGCCTTGAGCTCCTCGGAGATCTTCGCCATCCAGACCAGCGTGTAGATGAAAAGGGTGGGGATGCCCAAGAGATAAGCCACATAATAGCGCTGGGTGCGCCGGCCCAGGATTTCGTCAAGCTCCTGCTGCAGCCCGAGCGGCATATAGATCAGAAGAAAGATCCCGGCGGTGAAAAAATCCACAAAGCCGATGAGAAAGCCCCTGCGATGGGTGTGCTTAAACTTCATGCCGGCCTCCGTTCGCGCGGTATGCTGTCCGCAGCCGCAGGGTGCCGAAGGGCGTGCGCAGCTGCCGACAGAAGGGGTCGTTTTCAGTGCGGCGGTGGCACGGACGGATGCCGCGGCGGTAGCCGAACATGGAGCGCTGCTTCCAGTCGGCCACATCGTCGGTGGACACGTCCACCTCCTTGGTATGCAGGATCAGCGCGGCGCGCCGGAACAGAAGGTTCGGCAGATAGCCCGGATAACCCGGGTAGCCCGAGGCGCGGAAGAAGGTGTCCACATGGTACTGGATCTCAAAGCGGACGCAGCGCTCGCTGAACAGGTACGGCCGGCCATACAGCCGCGCATAGGTATCACAGATGTATTCGCTCATGCGCGCATAGGCGTTCTTCCGGCCAAGCACCCGGATCGCACGGTCAAAGTCCATCGGCCGATCTGCAAGATGCAGGGAGAAGCCCTTTTCGGAGAATTCCGTGTTCTGGGCCATCAGGTCCAGAAGCAGCGCCTGCGCCTTGGGCGGGATATGCTGTTGATCCATTAAAAACCACCTCTGCAGTTTCTCTGCTGCTTCCATCATATACCATTTTACCCGGAAAGTCAAATCCGGAACGATCTGAAAATTTGATGCGATATTTTCCCGTGCTCGCACGTAATCCATTTGGCGGGGGAAGGTTTGGAATCTGCGCAAAAAGGCGGAGATATGGCTTGCAATTCTCTTCCTTGTGTAGTATAATCCCCGTGCATATAACTCCTGAATATCTTCAAATATCCGGAGTATCGATAATTTTCGCAGAGGGGCATGGTTATGTCATTTGGACAGGCGCTGCTGCAGCTCTTGATTGGGCCGCTGCAGCTGATTTATGAATTCGTATTTTACTATGCAAAGTCGATCACCAACAGCATCGGCTTTGCGATCATTGTGCTGAGCATTGTGGTCAATTTCATGCTGCTGCCGCTCTACCAGCGGGCCGACGCGATCCAGGACGAGGAGCGCGACCAGGAAAAGCGCATGGAGCACTGGGTCAACCACATCAAGAAGACCTTCACCGGCAACGAGCGCTTCATGATGCTGCAGACCTACTACCGGCAGAACAACTACAAGCCCTACTACGCGCTCAAGGGCCTTCTGCCGCTGGTGCTGGAGATCCCGTTCTTTATGGCGGCCTACCGCTATCTGTCCGGGCTCTCCGATCTGCGCCTGGCCAGCTTCGGGCCGATCCGGGATCTGAGCGTGGCCGACGGCCTGCTGGCCATCGGAGATCTGCGCATCAATGTGCTGCCGATCCTGATGACGCTCATCAACATCATCTCCAGCGCGATCTACACCAAGGGCCTGCGGCTGAAGGACAAGCTGCAGCTCTACGGCATGGCGCTGCTGTTTTTGGTGCTGCTCTACGGCTCACCGTCCGGCCTTGTGGTCTACTGGACGATGAACAACCTGTTCTCGCTGATCAAGAATGTGGTGGTGAAGCTGCTGAAAAAGGACCAGCCGGCGCAGAAGGCAAAGAAGGCGGGGCGGTTTGCAAAGGAGCGGCCGGCGCCGTCCTTCGGGCTGTTCTTCGGCGGCTGTGTGTTCCTGACGCTGCTGACCGGCGTGCTGATCCCCTCCGCTGTGATTCAGTCGTCGCCGTCGGAGTTCGTCTTTGCCGCGGCCTACCGTTCGCCGATGCTGCACATCCTCAGCTCGTTCCTGCTGGCCGCAGGCCTGTTCATGGGCTGGCTCTCGCTGTTCTATGCGCTCTCCGGCGTCAAGGCCAAGCGGGTATTCGGCTGCGTCATCTGGGTGCTCAGCGGCATCGCAGTGGTGAGTTATATGTTCTTCGGCGGCGGCTTCGGCACGCTGACCTCGGAGCTCATCTATGAGGTCGAGCCGGTCATTCCGCTGCCGAAG
Source organism: Oscillospiraceae bacterium (assembly GCA_902795195.1). Classification (GTDB taxonomy): domain Bacteria; phylum Bacillota; class Clostridia; order Oscillospirales; family Oscillospiraceae; genus JAFRPC01. The sequence continues at coordinate 26,461 of CADBKF010000022.1, read as the reverse complement.
ATGCTCCTCAACATCGGCGTTCTTGCCGCCTTGGGCGTCTGCCTGGCGCTGCTGTGGGGCTGGAAGCCGAAGCTCACCAGCTTTGTCTATCCGGTGCTGTGCGTTGCGGTGCTGGGCATGGCGGCGGTCAATCTGATCGACATCAACAAGCATATGCCCGAGATCCGGGCCGGCGTTGCAGAATACGAGCAATCCGTGGACCAGAGCGAAACGGACGCCGAGCGAAGCGGCATCCGCATCCCGCTGAGTCGGGAAGGGAAGAACGTGATCGTTCTGATGCTCGACCGCGCCATCAGCAGCTTCGTGCCCTATATGATGGCCGAGATGCCCCAGCTGCAGGAGCAGTTTGCAGGCTTTACCTATTATCCCAGCACGATCTCCTTCGGCGTGCATACGAATTTTGCGGCGCCTGCGCTCTTCGGCGGCTATGAGTACACGCCCGAGGCGCTCAACGCGCGCAACACCGAGAACATGGGCCAGAAGCACGGCGAGGCGATCATGGTCATGCCGATGATGTTCAACCAGGGCGGCTACGAGGTGACCGTCATCGACCCGGTCTACGCCAACTACAAGTGGGTGAGCGACCTCTCGTTCTACGACCGTTTCCCGTTCGTCCACGCCTACATGGCGCAGCAGGGCCAGTTCAACACCGAGGATAACGTGCGTCAGGGCCAACGCCTGATGCGCGTGTGGGATCGCTGCTTCTTCCTGTTCGGCGTGATGAAGAGCCTGCCCTATGCGCTGCAGCCGGTCATCTATCAGAACGGCACCTATTTCTGCCCGGATGTGGAGGACCAGGCCCAGACCGTGGAGGGAACCTCCGTCGCCAGAGGCAGCTCGGTCGATTTCATGAACAGCTTCAAGGTGCTCGAGGCGCTGCCTGAGATCACCGAGATCCGGGACGGCGACCAGAACACCTTCCTTGTAATGGAAAACGACACCACCCACAACGACACGCTGCTCCAGGAGCCCGACTACACCTTCTCGCCCTTCATCGACAACAGCGAGTATGACAAGGCGCACGCTGGCCGCTTCACGCTCGATGGCAGAACCATGAACATGAACAGCGCCCGCGCCATGCGCCATTATCAGATGGATATGGCGGCCTTCCTGCAGCTCGGCAAGTGGCTGGACTATCTGCGGGAAAACGGCGTTTACGACAACACCCGCATCATCATCGTCTCCGACCACGGCACCGGTCTGAACCTCTTCCCGGAATGGGAGCTGGGCGAGGGCCTGTATGAGGAGATCACGAGCTTCAACCCGCTGCTGATGGTCAAGGATTTTGACAGCACCGAGTTCACCGTGGACGAGCGCTTCATGACCAACGCGGATGTGCCGATCCTGGCTGCAAAGGATCTGGTGCCGCCGATCAATCCCTTCACCGGCAATTTCATGTCCGAGGCGCCCAAGCAGGAGAGCGAGCTGTACATCTTCGACTCGCACGAGTACAATATCTACAAGAACAACGGCACCACCTTCATTCCCGGCCCCTGGTACGTGCTGCAGAACGTGGGCGATATGTTCAACGCCGACAACTGGCGCATGATCGAGGACCACTGAGGGAGGGAAAACCATGACATTTCTTTACATTGATCCTGGCACCGGCAGCATGCTCTTTACTGTGCTGATCGGCATCCTGGGCGCGGGCGGGTATCTGGCGCGCGAGGCGTTTTCCAAGCTGCGCATCCGTCTCTCCGGCGGCAAGGTCACGCAGAAGGACCGCCTGCCCTTTGCCATCTTCACCGACAGCAAGCGCTATTGGAATCTCTTTGAGTCGATCTGCGACGAATTTGAGCGCCGCGGCGAGAAGATCACCTACCTGACCGCTTCGCCGGACGACCCGGCACTGAACAAGGCCTATACCTATGTGGACTGCCAGTTTGCAGGGGAAGGGAACAAGGCCTTCGGAAAGCTCAACTACCTCAAGGCCGATGTGCTGCTCTCGACGACGCCCGGCCTGGATGTCTACCAGTGGAAGCGCTCGAAGGACGTGCGCTGGTACGTCCATGTGCCCCATGCTGCCAGCGACATCGTGCTCTACCGCATGTACGGGCTGGACTACTATGACGCGGTGCTGCTCTCGGGGCAGTACCAGATCGACCAGCTGCGCCGCCTTGAGCAGCTCCGGAAGCTCCCGGCGAAGGAGATGGAGCTGGTCGGCCTGCCGATTTTTGACGGCATGCTGCGCCGGCTGGAGCAGGCAGAGCCGCTGCCGCCGCATCCCACCACGGTGCTGCTGGCGCCCTCCTGGGGAAAGAGCAGCATCTTCGGGCGCTACGGCGGCCGGGTGATCGAGGCGCTGCTTTCGACCGGCTATCACATCATCGTGCGGCCGCACCCGCAGTCCTTCACCTCGGAAAAGGAGCTGATGGAGGGACTCATGCGGGACTATCCTGACAGCGAACAGCTGGAGTGGAACCGCGACAACGACAACTTTGAGGTCCTGCGGCGCTCGGATCTGCTGATCTCGGACTTTTCCGGCGTCATCTTTGACTTTGCTCTGATCTTCCAGAAGCCGATCATCTACGCCGATACGCAGTTTGACAAGGCGCCCTATGACGCCTGCTGGCTCGACGAGGAGCTCTGGACCTTCACGACCCTGCCCAAGATCGGTCGGCAGCTGACCGAGGACATGCTCGGCGATATCAAGGACGTGGTCGACGCCGTCCTGACCGACCAGAGCTACCGCCACGCCCTGGCAGCTGCAAGAGAAGAAACCTGGGCGCACCAGGGTGAGGCTGCCCGGCGGATCACGGATTATATGATCAACAAACGCGCCGCGCTTCTGCAGGCCGATGCGGCCGAGCAGGAGCAAGCCTGATCCACAGCAAAAGAGCCTGTTGCAAAATGCTGAAATCCGTTCCTATTTCACGCTTTTTCACGTGAAAAGTACGGATTTCTCGGTCGCAAGCTCCCTCGAAATGACAGGTTCGTGCATTTTGCAACAGGCCTTTTTTGCACGTGTGCGCTGAATGCAGCACTTGACAATGTTCACATGTTGTGATAAAGTAAGGAAAAATGAACGGCATGCCCTGCTTCATCAAAGAAAGATCGGATATCGGGGCTGGCGGAAAGGAACAAACATGGATCTGACAAGAAAGCAATTTGACATTCTTGTGGCATTGAGCGAAGCGAAAAAAATGCGCTCGCAGAGAGAGCTCGAGAAGGAAACCGGCTATTCTCTGGGCACGGTCAACAAAACAATCAAGGAGCTGACGGAAAACGGCCTTGTGGCCGACGGCAGCATCACAAGCGCGGGCCTGACCGCGCTCGAGCCCTACCGGGCAAAGCGCGCGATTTTCATCGCAGCCGGCTTTGGCTCCCGGCTTGTGCCCATCACCTTCAACACGCCAAAGCCCCTGGTCCGGGTGCACGGCGTGCGCATCATCGATCACCTGATCGACGCCTGCCTTGCCGCGGGGATCAATGAGATCTATATCGTGCGCGGGTATCTCGCCGAGCAGTTTGATCAGCTGCTCTACAAGTATCCGATGATCCGTTTCCTGGAAAACCCGGTCTACAACGAGGCGAACAACATCAGCTCCTCGCTGGTCGCGCGCTACATGCTTTCCAACGCCTATGTATTTGAGGCGGATCTGCTGCTCTCCAACCCGAAGATCATCCGGAAGTACCATTACACCTCCGACTTTTTGGGCATCAAGAAGCAGAGAAGCGACGACTGGTGCTTCCGCGTGAAGGACGGGATCATCGTCGAGCAGAATGTGGGCGGCGAAGGCGACGATATCTGGCAGATGGTCGGCATTTCCTACTGGAACGAGGCTGACGGCCACCGGCTTTCCGCCGATATCCCCGACGTCTATCAGTCCCCTGGCGGCAAGGAGCGGTATTGGGAGCAGGTCCCGCTGCGCTACCGCAAGGAGCACTACAGCGTGGAGATCTGCGAATGCACCGATGAAGACATCGTCGAGATCGATACGTTCAAAGAACTCAAGGCAATCGATAAAACTTACGACATTTGATACATATTTTGTTCAATAAGTCTTGACAAGCGTTCATTATGTGTGTATAATAGCACAAGCCGTGAACGCTGAAGCACCCTTCTTTCGGGCTTGGTTGCGAATGCTGCGGCCAAAACTCGAAAGAAGGGTTTATCTGATGGAAAACAAGAACGGCGGGCTTCAGCGGAAGCTCAACCCGATGCATGTCTGGGCGATCGCCTTTGGCTGCGTGATCGGCTGGGGCAGCTTTGTCAACCCCGGTAAGAAGTTTCTCCCGAATTCCGGCGTTGCGGGTACAGCGATCGCCATGATTCTGGGCGCGGCGGTGATGATCATCATCGCGTTCTCCTACGCCTATATGGTGCCCAAGTATCCGAAGGCGGGCGGCGAATTCACCTTTACAAAGAACTGCTTCGGCAAGAATGCTGCGTTCCTCTGCGGATGGTTCCTTGTGGTTGCCTATCTCTCCAATGTTCCGATGAACAGCACGGCCATCGGCCTGATCGTCGACGGTCTGGACGGCAAGGCGGACATTCTCAAGTTTGGCTTCCACTACCAGATCGCCGGCTTCGACGTGTGGATGGGGGAGGTGCTGCTGGCGTCTGCCATCCTGATCCTGTTTGGCTATCTCAATATCATCGGCGTGCAGAAGGCGGCGTTTGTGCAGACAATTCTGTCCTCACTGCTGATCACGTGCGCCGTGACGCTCTGTCTGACCGGCATCATCAGCGCCAAGGCCAAGGGTATCAATATGGAGCCCATCTGGGGCTTTGACAAGTCTGCAGCCATGGCGGCCAATGCCACTACCGCAGAGATCGGCCAGTTTGCGCACAAGGGGACCGGCGGCATCCTTGCTGCGATCCTTGCTACATTTGCCATTGCGCCCTGGGCCTATGTCGGCTTCGACGCGATCCCCCAGGCGGCGGAGGAATTCAACTTCAGCTTCAAAAAGGTCAGCTGGATCATGGTCATCGCGATTGTGTTTGGCTGCTTTGTCTACACCTCCAACAACACGGTTGCCGCCGCGGCGCTGGCCAACTGGCCGGACCGTGTCATGGCCGGCGACTGGGTGGTGCTGGTGGCGGCCGAAGAGCTGCTGGGCACCTTCGGCAAGGTGCTCATCGGCGTGGGCGTGTCCTGCGCGGTGCTCTCCGGTATCATGGGCTTCTATCTGGCCTCCTCGCGCCTGATGTACTCCATGTCCCGCGACGGCTATCTGCCAAAGTGGTTCGGCGTGGTGGACAAGAAGTACAGCACCCCGAAGAACGCGATGATCTTCTGCGTGATCTTCTCCCTGTCCGGGCCGATCCTGGGCCGTGAGGCGCTGGGCTGGTTCGTCGACATGTGCGCCATCGGTGCGTCCATCGGCTATTTCTTCACCTGCGCCAGCACCCTGGTGACGGCAAGAAGAGACGGTGATGCAAGCGCATTTCTCAAGACGATGGCAGCCGTCGGCGTGATCTTCTCGGTTGCGTTTATGATCTTGCAGCTGATCCCGATCCCCGGCCTGAGCGGCGTGCATTTCGGCAAGGAGAGCTATTATCTGCTCATCGTCTGGATCGCCCTGGGATTTGCCTTCTACATGAAGGAACGGAAATTCTTCACCGAAAAAGATTGAACGAACGAAAACGCCCTGTGTGCCGGTTCGGCACACAGGGCGTTTTTTGTCATAAAGCAGCGCGGTCTATTTCCTTCATGGCTCTGGAAAGGATCACTTCCGGGTCGGCGCCTCGGAGATCGAGGCCCTCTGCGGAAATGCAGCGGACGGTCTCGATGCCGTAGAAGGTCTGCACCAGGTCCTTCACATAGGCCAGGCCGTGATTTGGGGGAAGGATCGGGCCGCCGGCGGTCATCACGTACCAGAGCCGCTTGACCCGGCAAAGGCCCACCGGCTGGTCGAGCTCGTTGTATTGGAACGTGACGCCCACGACCGAGATGTGCTCGAGATAGGTTTTGAGGGCAGCAGGGAAGCTCAGATCCCAGTAAGGCGCCGCGATCACAAGCTCGTCTGCCGCTGCAAACTGCCTGGCATAGCGCAGCATGGGATCGTCCAGGGCGCCAGCCTGCAACAGGGCCTCACGCCGGGCCAGGCTGTCTTTTGTAAGCGGCTGCAGCGCTTCGGTTTCCAGATTGAGCTCGGTGATCTCTCCGTCCAGCTTTTCCAGCAGGTGCCGCGCCAGGCGCAGCGTTCTGGACTGCGGCCGCACACAGGCGTTGACAAACAGAATGTTCTTTTTCATGGCTGATCTCCGTCTTTTTTCTATATTATATCAAAGCGGCAGCGCCTTTGCAAGCGGACTTTTCTCTTGCGCAAGCGGACGGCGGATGCTATAATAGCAAAAAAATAACACGGAGAAGCAAGATGGAGACGATCAACGGCGAATGGTATATGAAGGGCTGCGCCTGGAACGATCCGGGCAGGCTTAAAACGGTGCAGGACGCGGCGGCGCGCATCCGGGAGATGGGCTTTGTGCCGCTGTTTTCCAACGAGCTGCCGGGCTTTTCCATCGAGGAGCAGACCGCTGCGGAGCGCTGGTGGAGCGGAGATGAGCTGACCGATCCCTGGACCTGGCGGCAGCTGCTTGCCGGGGAGCCGGACATTCTCTACGGTAAATTCTTTGCCCGCCGGGCGGGCTTCATCGCAAGAGACTGGTTCCCGGTGTTCGCCAATTCCCGCCGGGACGGCTATGATTTTGACACGCTCTGCGATGAGGGGATCGCGCCCTACCGGGAGCAGAAGCTGATGACGCCGTTTTTGACCGACGGGATGCCGAACGGCACGGTGCTGTTTTCCTGCGACCTCAAGGCGCAGGCGGGCTTCGGCAAGGGCGGCGAGAAGAACTTTGAGGGCGTGCTGACCGACCTGCAGATGAAGACCTATCTGATCATCGGCGACTTCCGGCAGAAGCTCAACAAGCGCGGCCTGCCCTACGGCTGGCACATCGCCCGCATCCAGACCCCGGAGGCCAAGCTCGGCTATGATTTCATTGCCGAGGGCTACAACGAGCCGCCGGAGGTGTCACTTCAACGCATCATTGGCCATCTGCACGCGCAGTTTCCAAATGCCGATCTGCAGCAGATCCAAAAGGCGCTGGGGGTTCGGAAAAAATAGACAAAAAACCGCTGCGCTCACAGATGAGAGTGCAGCGGTTTTTGTCAAACCTCCCAGCCGGCCAGGTAGGCTTCCTGGGCGGGGGTCAGGTGGTCGATCTCCATGCCGACGCCCTGCAGCTTGAGCAGGGAGACCTGATCGTCGATCTCCTGCGGGATCTCGTAGACCTGCTTGTCCAGGCTGCGGCCGTGGTTTTTCAGGTACTCCAGCGCCAGAGCCTGGATGGAGAAGCTGGTGTCCATGATCTCGGCCGGGTGGCCGTTGCCGGAGGCCAGATTGACCAGGCGGCCCTCGGCCAGCAGATTCAGCACCCTGCCGTCGGGCAGCTCGTAGCCCACGATCTCATTTCGCCGGGGGAAGATGCGGACGGCCATCTGCGCCAGCTCCTCGCTGTTGACCTCCACGTTGAAATGGCCGGCGTTGGCCAGGAAGGCGTTGTGCTTCATGACCGCAAAGTGCCGCTTCACGATCACGTCGCGGCAGCCGGTGGTGGTGATGAACAGATCGCCCTGCGGCGCGGCCTGATCCATCGGCATGACGCGCATGCCGTCCATCGAGGCCTCCAGGGCCTTGATGGGGTCGATCTCGGTCACGATCATGTTCGCGCCCATGCCCTTGGCACGCATGGCGACCCCGCGGCCGCAGTAGCCATAGCCTGCGACGACCACGGTCTTGCCGGCGACCAGAAGATTCGTCGTGTGCATGATCGCGTCCCATACGCTCTGGCCGGTGCCGTATTTGTTGTCGTAATAGTGCTTGCACTTGGCGTCGTTGACGTTCATCATCGGGAAGGGGAGCAGGCCGGCCTTTGCCCGGGCGCGCAGCCGGTGGATGCCGGTCGTGGTCTCCTCGGCCCCGCCGATGATGTTCACGCCCAGGTCTTTGTAGTCGCCGGTCAGCAGCTCCAGCAGGTCGCCGCCGTCGTCGATGATGAGATCCGGCTTGCAGGAGAGCGCCGCCACGAGAAGCTGCCGGTATTCCTCGGCGTTGACCCCGTGCATGGCGTAGGTCTCGACGCCAAGAGAGGCCAGACCCGCCGCTACGTCGTCCTGGGTGGACAGAGGGTTGCAGCCGGTGGCGTGGACCTCCGCGCCGGCTGCCTGCAGGCAGGTGGCTAGGTAGGCGGTCTTTGCCTCCATGTGGATGGACATGGTGATTTTGAGGCCCCGGAAGGGCTGCTCCTTCGCCATCCGCTCCCGGATGGCGCTCAGGGCCGGCATGAAGTCCCGGACCCATTCGATTTTCATTCTGCCGTATTCGGCAAGGGACATATCGCGTACAATGCTCATTTTGATACCTCTGCACTGGATTTTTGCCTATCATACCACGCAACGCCGGAAAAGGCAAGAAAGTTTACAGATTATTTGTTGCATTGATGACAAAGATTGGATATAATCGAAGCAGCGAAAGGATGCGATGCTATGTCAAGATATTCCGGAAAAATCAATGCGTTTTTCTATCAGAACCGCAACAGGGGCATCCCGAACCTGATGCTTTATATCGCCGTGGGCAATGTGATCGTATATGTGCTTTCTCTGCTCAACCGGTCCAACCTGCTGTTCTATAGCGCGCTGCGCTTTGATTACGATGCAATCCTGCAGTGGCAGCTCTGGCGCTTGGTGTCCTATCCGCTGACGTTCCTGACCTCCATTGCCTTCAGCAGCGGCTTCGGGGTCCTGCTCGGCGCGATCGGTCTGCTGTTCTACTATTACTGCGGCAGGGTGATCGAAGCCAACTGGGGCGTTCTGCGCTTCAACTGCTACTATTTTGCTGGCATTTTGCTGATGGACCTGGCCGGTATGCTGATCGGTCTGCTCGGAAACGCCAGATACCCGGCGACGGCGGATTATCTGAACCTGAGCCTGTTTCTGGCAGTCGCGACGCTGCAGCCGGATGCGCTGGTCCGGATCTATTTCTTCATCCCGGTCAAGATGAAATGGCTGGCCTGGTTTGAGCTTGGCTACACCGTTGTGCAGGTGGTGCTGCTGATCGTGGGCTACGGCTTCCTGTCTTTGGTCTGGATGATGCCGGTCTTTGCGCTGCTCAACTACTTCCTGTTCTTCGGCAAGGGCTTTGTGAACGTGCTGCCGGATTTCATGAAGCACCCGAAGAACAAGGCCCAGCGTCAGACAGAGGCGCGCTTCCGCAGCGCAACGATCCACACCGTGCCGCCGCAGGGCGCAGCCCGGCAGGCCCGGCCCTATCGCTTCAAGTGCACAGTCTGCGGCCGGACCGACGTGAGCAATCCGAATCTGGAATTCCGCTATTGCTCGCGCTGCGCGGGCTACCGCTGCTACTGCATCGACCACATCAACAACCACGCGCATGTGAGTGAGTAGTGGATCGTGGTCAGTGGTTCGTGGTTCGTGAATAAGGAGAAGGTATGGCAAGATTTTTTGTGGAAAGCGTTGCGCCGACAGATCAATTTTTGGTGCTGGAAGGGGAGAACGCTGCGCACGCCAAGGTGCTGCGGCTGAAAAACGGCGAGGCCGTCACGGTCTGCGACGGCAAGGGGACCGACTATGCCTGCGTGGTCTCCGACGTGTCAAACGGCCGGATCAGCCTGGTCGTGCAGCACATGAACCCATCGGAATCCGAGCCGAAGATCGCGGCGACGGTCTACATGGGTTTTTCCAAGGCAGATAAATTTGAGCACGTGATCCAGAAGGCGACGGAGCTCGGCGCAAGCAGAATCGTCGCCTTCCCATGCCGGCGCTGCGTGGCAAGGCCGGATGAGAAGTCGCTTGCCAAAAAGCTCGAGCGCTGGCAGAAGATCGCAGCCTCGGCCGCCGAGCAGTCCGGCCGCGGCCGCATCCCGGAGGTTGCGGCGCTGCCGTCGTTTGAGGCGATGCTGAAGGAGGCTGCAGCGGCGGAGCTTCCGGTGCTGTTCTATGAGAACGAGCGGGCCAGGACCTTTCAAAGCGCGATCCAGGCCGGGCCCTTTCAGAGCGCCGCGCTGATTACCGGCCCCGAGGGCGGCTTTGAAGCCGGGGAGGTCGCGCAGGCGGAGGCCTTAGGGCTGAACATCTGCACGCTGGGCAGCCGGATCCTACGCTGCGAGACGGCGCCGCTGTGCGCGCTCTCGGCCCTCATGTACGCCGCCGGAGAGTTTTAAGTTGCAGCGGGAAAACCGAAAAAAGAATTGACAAACATTCAAAAAAACTATACAATAACAGGTGGTGGAAAGTCACCTGTTATTTGATTTTGAAGGAGGGAAATACCATGGATGCGGGGAGTAGCAGCGGCACATCAGCAGGCCGAAGTTCCATAGAGGACGAGCCCCTGCCTGCATGGGGGACCCTCTGAAATACGGCCTGCGTGCCTGCTTCCCAGAAGACCCAAATCAACTGGTAAGGAGGAACGATTATGGCAGAACATTCCGTCACGATGGAGCGCACCCTGCGCAAGCTCTTGAGTGAAAAAAAGTACGCAACCCTGCGTGACATTCTGGTCACGATGAACCCGGCGGACATTGCAGCCATCTTCGACGAGCTCGAGGAGGACCGCCTGCCGCTGCTGTTCCGGCTGCTGCCCAAGGAACTGGCAGCCGACACCTTTGTGGAAATGGAGCCCGACGCTCAGGAGCTGCTGATTCGCGGCTTCTCGGACTCCGAGCTGAAGGAGGTCATCAACGAGCTCTTTGTCGACGATGCCGTCGACATCGTCGAGGAGATGCCGGCCAACGTCGTGCGCCGCATTCTCAGCCAGGCAGACCCCGAGATGCGCAAGTCCATCAACGAGATCCTGCGCTATCCCGAGAACTCCGCCGGCTCCATCATGACCACCGAGTATGTCTCCCTGCGGCCCAAGATGACCATCGAGGAGGCTATCACGCGCATTCGCCGCACGGGCTTCGACAAGGAGACCATCTACACCTGCTACGTGACGAAGGACCGCACGCTGGTCGGCGTCGTCACGGTCAAGGACCTGCTGCTGGCAGAGGACGATGAGGCAACGATCGAAACGATCATGATCCCCAACGTCATTTCGGTGAACACCCATGACGACCAGGAAGAGGTCGCCCAGATGTTCTCAAAGTACAACTTCCTGGCGCTGCCTGTGGTGGACACCGAGCAGCGGCTTGTCGGTATCATCACCTTCGACGACGCGATGGACGTCATGGAAGAAGAGGCTACCGAGGATATCGAAAAGATGGCCGCTATCATCCCGTCGGAGAAGCCCTATATGAGCATGACGCCGTTCGAGATCTGGAAAAAGCGTATCCCCTGGCTGATGCTCCTCATGGTCTCGGCCACCTTCACCGGAATGATCATCTCACATTTTGAGGATAAGCTGGCAAATCTGGTCATTCTGACCGCGTTCATCCCCATGCTGATGGACACGGCCGGTAACTCCGGCTCCCAGGCGTCGGTCACGGTCATCCGTGGTCTGAGCCTGAACGAGCTGGAATTCGGCGATATTTTCAGCATCATCTGGAAGGAGATCCGGGTGGCTGTGCTCTGCGGCCTGGCACTGGCCGGCGCGTGCTTTCTGAAGATCTACCTGATCGACGGGCTGCTGCTCAAGAGCTTCACCGGCCTGCCTGCCGGCATCAACATGTTCCTGGTCATCGGCGTCATCTGCCTGACCCTGGCGGTCACGGTGCTGTTTGCCAAGATCGTCGGTTGCGTGCTGCCGTTGGTTGCCAAGAAGCTGGGCTTTGACCCGGCGGTCATGGCCAGCCCCTTCATCACGACCATTGTCGACGCCCTGTCTCTGCTGGTCTACTTCGCCCTGGCAAGTGCGTTTTTGCCGATCTGATCTGCGGGGCGTGCGATGCTGAGATACAAATGTCTGGTGCTGGATCACGACGACACGGTCATGGATTCCACGCGCCATGTGCACTGGCCGGCCTTCCTCGGCGCGATGGATCAGATGCGCCCCGGCGTGACGATTTCACTCGAGGACTACTTCCGCGTAAACTTTGAGCCCGGCTTTGTGGAGTACTGCCGACAGGCGCTCCACTTCACCGAGGCGGATTTTCAGCAGGAGCTGGGGATCTGGCAGAGCTATGTGGACAAGCGCATCCCGGAGGTCTTTCCGGCGGTCGCGCGGATCATCCGGCGGCAGAAGGAGGCGGGCGGCTATGTCTGTGTGGCGTCCCACTCGCTGGCGAAGAACATCCTGCGGGACTACCGGGCAAACGGCCTGCCGGACCCGGATCTGATCTTCGGCTGGGACCTGCCGCACGAGCAGCGCAAGCCCGCGCCCTACAGCCTGGAGCAGATCATGCGGCAGCTGCAGCTTCGGCCGGAGGAGCTGCTCATGGTGGACGACCTCAAGCCCGGATATCTGATGGCGAAGGCCTGCGGGGTGGACTTTGCCGCCGCAGGCTGGGCCTATGAGATCCCCGAGATCGAGGACTTTATGCGGCAGAACTGCGACCGCTACTTCAAAACAGCCGAGGAGCTGGAGCAGTATTTGTTTGACTGAATTGAAAAAACCCGCTTGCAGCCGCGAGCGGGTTTTCAAATTATCTGCATGATGAGGTGATTTCTATGAAGCTGCTTGTCACGGCGTTTGAACCCTTTGGAGGCGAGGCGGTCAACGCGGCGCAGATGGCGCTGCAAAGGCTGCCGGACCGGATCGGCGGGATCGAGCTGATCAAGGAGCAGGTTCCGACGGTGTTCGGCGCCTGCATCGAGACGGCGATTGCTGCGATCGAGCGCGCGCAGCCGGATATGGTACTGCTGTTGGGCCAGGCAGGCGGACGGACTTCCATCACGCCGGAGCGCGTGGCGATCAATGTGATGGACGCGCGCATCCCGGACAACGCAGGCGCGCAGCCGGTCGATCTGCCGGTGGTGCCGAGCGGCCCTGCGGCATATTTCAGCACCCTGCCGATCCGATGTATGGTCGAGGCCTGCCGGGAGGCCGGCGTGGAGGCTGCGATCTCGAACAGCGCCGGGACCTTTGTCTGCAACGATCTGTTCTACGGCGTCATGCATTTTCTGGCCTTGACCGGAAAGCGCATTCCGGTGGGCTTTGTCCACGTGCCGCACACAAGGGAGCAGGTGAGCGACGATGCAGCCGGTATGCTACTGAGTGACATCGTTTGCGGTCTGAGCGCCATGATTCAGTCCTTGGAGAAATAAAAAAGGGATTGACATTCTCATCACCTCGTGGTATGATTTGTATAACAAATCATACCACGAGGTGATTTTTATGAACGCATCACCCCCGGGAAAATATGCCTGGTCAGTCACAGTGGGCAGCAAAGGGCAGATCGTGATCCCCAAGGAGGCACGGGAGCTCTTTGACATCAAGCCCGGCGACACGCTGCTCCTGCTCGGTGACGAGCAGATGGGCATCGCGATTCCGCCGAAGCAGGCGCTGCAATACCTTGCCACGCAGATCTTCGACGGGAAGAAAGGGGAGTGAGCCGATGGCAATTCTGGAGATCCAGGGTCTGTGCAAGACCTATCCGGCCTTCCGGCTGGACAACGTGAGCTTTTCGGTCGAGCCCGGCTCCATCATGGGCCTGATCGGCCGCAACGGCGCGGGCAAGACCACGACGATGAAGTCCATTTTGCACATCGTCCACCCGGATGCCGGGACCATCCGCTATTTCGGCCTGGACTTTGCCGGGCATGAGGCGGAGATCAAGCAGCGCATCGGTTTTGCCGGCGGCGCGGCGGATTACTACAAACGGAAGAAGATCTCGCAGCTGCTGGACGTCACCCGGCGCTTTTACGACAACTGGGACGAGACGGCCTGCGAGCAGTATCTGAAGGCGTTCTCCCTCGATCCGGAAAAGACCCCGGCGCAGCTGTCCGAGGGCATGAAGGTCAAGCTCAGCCTGACGCTGGCGCTGTCGCACCGGGCGGAGCTGCTGATCCTGGATGAGCCCACGAGCGGACTCGACCCGGTGTCCAGAGAGGAGCTGCTCGAGAGCTTCCGGTTTTTGCAGGACCGGGGCGTTGCGATTTTGTTTTCGACGCACATCACCTCCGATCTGGAAAAGTGCGCCGACCACATCACCTACATCTCAAAGGGCAGATGCCTGGCCAGCGAGCCGATGGCGCAGTTTTTGGAGCGCCACAGGCAGGCCGGCCGCGGCAGCACACTCGACGAAATCATGGTCCACTATGAAAAGGAGAGCCTTTATGACACGTTATCTGTATAAAGAGCTGCACCTGGCGGCCTCGCCGATCTCCTGGTGGTTTCTTGCCGGCGCGCTCATGACGCTGCTTCCGGGCTATCCGATCCTTGTGGGCAGCTTTTTCATCTGCTTCGGCGTGTTCCAGTCCTTCCAGCACGCACGGGAAAGCAACGACGTGCTCTACAGCGTGCTGCTGCCGGTCAAAAAGCGCGACTATGTCACGGCAAAATATCTCTACACCGTCTTTATGCAGATGATCGGCTGGGTGCTCTGTGCGGTTCTGACCGTGCTGCGCATGACTGCGCTCTCGGGCTTGATGCCCTATGTGGGCAACGCGCTGATGAACCCGTCGCCGCTCTATCTCGGCTTTGTGCTTCTGATCTTCACGGCCTTCAATGTGCTGTTTCTGGGCGGCTTCTTCCGCACGGCGTATAAGTTCGGCCTGCCGTTTCTGCGCTTCGGTATTGCGGCGCTGCTGCTGATCTCGATTGCAGAGGTGCTGCACCACCTGCCGGGCCTCGGCTTTCTGAACACCACGACCGGCGAGCGCCTCGGGCTGCAGTTTGCGATCCTCGGCGGCTGCGCGCTGATCTATGCCCTGTGCACGCTGCTCTCCCTGCGAGCGTCGCAGAAGCGGTTTGAAATGCTTGATCTGTAAAAAAATACCTCGCCCGCATAAAAGCCGAGCTTTTATGCGGGCGAGGTATTCAATATTTCATCTTATTCCGCAGAAATCAGATAATAGTACACGGGCTGATTGCCGTGGATCAGGCTGATTTCGGCCTCGGGGCAGGTTTTTTCAAACAGCTGCAGGGTCTTCTTGGCGTCCTTTTCGGTCACGTCCTCGCCGTAGTAGATGGTGATGAATTCCTTCTCCTCGGTCTGGAGCTTCTTGGCCATGTTCTTGAGCAGGGTGTTCAGGCTCTTGCCGCTGCCGAACAGGGCGCTGCCGTAGAGCGCCAGATAATCGCCCTCGTGGATCTCGTAGCCGTCGAAGGAGGAATCGCGCGCGGCGTAGGTGATCTGCATGGTCTCCACGTTCCGCATGGCCTCCTCCATGGCCTCCCGGTTGTCGGAGAGCTCGGCCTCGGGATCAAACGCCAGCATGGCGCTCACGCCCTGGGGGATGGTCTTGGAGGGGATCACGACGACCTGCTTTTCGGTCAGACCTACGGTCTGCTCGGCGGCCATGATGATGTTCTTGTTGTTGGGGAAGACGAAGACGATCTCCGCGGGCGTCTGGTTGATCTGCACCAGTATGTCCTGCGTGGAGGGGTTCATGGTCTGTCCGCCCTGGATGATGCCGTCAGCGCCAAGATCCTTGAAGACCTCGGCGATGCCGGAGCCGGCGCAGACCGCCACCATGCCGTATTTCTTCTCGGGCTTGGCGATCACAGGCGGCTTGTCGCTTTCCTTGAGGACCTTCTCGGTGTGCTGCAGGCGCATGTTCTCGACCTTGACGGTGATGAGGCCGCCGTAGGTCAGGGCCTGCTCGAGGGCGACGCCGGGGTTGTTCGTATGTACATGGACCTTGATGATCTCGTCGTCGTCCACCAGCACCAGGCTGTCGCCCAGGCCGGAGAGGAAGCTGCGCAGCTCCTCGGGGTCCTTGTCGTTGTCGCGCGAGACGATGAACTCGGTGCAGTAGGCGAAGGTGATGTCCTCGGTCTCAAATTCGGAGAAATCGGCCTTCTCTCTGGGGGCCTCGTCCGCCCGCTCGGGGATGATAACGTCCTCGCCGCGCAGGGAGGAGAGCATGGCGTCCAGGATCGTGACCCAGCCGACACCGCCGGCGTCCACCACACCCGCCTTCTTGAGGACGGGGTTCTGATTGACGGTTTCCTCCAGGGCGACGTTGGCGCTGAGGATGCACTGCTCAAGGACATATTCCACATAGTCGCTGTCGCGGGCGGCCTGGGCGGCGCTGTCGGACGCCACACGGGAGACCGTGAGGATCGTGCCCTCGGCGGGCTTCATGACCGCCTTGTAGGCAGCCTGCACGCCGTCCTGCATGGCCTCGGCGAAGCGGGTGCCGCCGCATTCCTCCAACCCCTTGAGGTTCTTCGCGATGCCGCGGAAGAGCAGGGACAGGATGACGCCGGAGTTGCCGCGCGCGCCGCGCAGCATGGCCGAGGCCGCAATGTCGGCAGCCTTGGTCAGCGTGGGATCGTCGGTTTTCCGCAGATCCGCGGCCGCATTGTTCAGGGTCATGCTCATGTTGGTGCCGGTGTCGCCGTCTGGCACCGGGAAAACGTTCAGCTCGTTGATCTTTTGCTTGTTGATCTCAATGGCGGCTGCCGCGCTGAGAATCATGCGCCGGAAAGCCGCGCCGTCGATTGTCTGTCTCAATGTCGTTGTTTCTCCTTTACCCAACCATGATGCCGTCTACATAGACGTTGACTGCCCGCACCTGGGCGTCGGTGGTCTTGGTGAGGACGTAGCGGACCTCGGAAATGATCGCCTCGCCCACCGCCGAAAGGTTTACGCCGTAGTCGACGATGATGTGCAGATCGATCGAGATCTCACCGTCCGGATGGAAGGAGACAAGCACACCTTTGCTGACTGCCTCCTTGCGCAGAAGATGGACCAAGCCGTCCGTCATCGAGCGAACGGCCATACCCTTGACGCCGAAGCAGTTGGAGGCAGCCATGCCCGCGATGGTGGTGTAGACATTGCTGCTAACATTGATCTCGCCTTGTTCCGTGCTGATCTTTGCCATAGGGAGAACCTCCTTGGAAAAAAGTCATGCGGCTCATTTTGCTGCCGCAGAATAGTTCAATATATTATATACGATTCTATTGGAAAGTACAAGCTTTTTTTTGTGAATTTACCGCCTGCGGCAGCGGAAAAAAGCATTCTGTCAGATATATCGGTCGTTTTTCGAGAGCTTTCCCACGAGAATGTAGGAGACGATGAACAGGATCGCAATGAAAATGACAAAGGAGCCCGCCTGCAGCTGGGTGCTGGCGATATAGTCGTAGAGCCCGTGCAGCAGAGCAGGGAAGAGGACGGCCAGAATGCGGCAGGTGCGGCTCTCCTGCGGCCGGCCGCTGCGCTCAAACTTCTTGGCAAAGCCGTAGAACACGCCCATGAACACACCGAAGCAGGCGTGGCCCGGGATCGCCGTCACCGCGCGTACCAGCGCGGTCTGGAAGCCGTAGTGCATGACGTAGCTGATGTTCTCCCACAGCGCAAAGCCTAGGGAGACGAAGACCGCGTAGACCACGCCGTCATACTGGCAGTTGAACTCCGGGGAGCTCCAGGAGCGGCGGTGGAGCATAAAGTATTTTGCGCCTTCCTCGGAGAAGGCCACAACGACAAAATACAGCAGCACGTCAAAGAGCGCGCTGGTGCTGGGGACCAGGAGCTGCAGGAGCCCGCTGAGCACCCACTCGGAAACGAGCGCGATCAGCGCCGAGAGCACGCCGCCCACGACCAGACGCAGCAGCATCCCGTGGGATTCCCGCTCCAGACGGTCGGACCGGTAGACCTTGATCATTAAAAATACCGCAGGGATCACAGCTGCCAGGATCAGAACGACATTATAGCTCAGAAGAGCGGGCAGCAAAAAATGAAACATATCGCTTCCTCCTTCATGAAGATCGGCTGCATAGGATCAGAAAGAAACCATGGAGCCGGAGCCGAACAAAAGGCTCACGAGAAGGTTATACTCTATTTTTGGAAAAAAGTCTATAGAAAAAGAGAAAATAATGCGTGAAAAGGGCCGTGAGGCAGGAACAATCAACGGTTTGGGTTCAATTTATTTGTGAATTTCAACGTTTTTTCGGAAATGCAGCTTGCATTTTTGTATGATTTATGTATAATATAATGTGGAAATTGATGGGCATATGCATGTTCTGCCCAATTGTAATCACAGCGATGAGAGATCGGGAATGACCACCGGCTCCGACCGGCGAAGGAGATAGCGAAATGAACCATTCTGCCGAGTCCCGGCGGGCGCCTGCCGCCCGGGGATTCTATAACCGCGTCGTCAAGCGCTGCCTGGATTTCATCCTGGCGCTGCTTGGCCTGTTGATATTGTCGCCGGTCATCCTGATTGCGGCGCTCTTGGTCCGGCTGAGCTCTCCGGGCCCGGTGATCTTCCGCCAGCGCCGGCTGGGGCTGGACGGGAAGGAATTTGATTTCTACAAATTCCGCTCGATGGTGCTCAACGCCGAGGGCACCGGCTCCGGCGTCTACAGCGCAAAGGACGATCCCCGCGTGACCAAGGTCGGGCGCATCCTGCGGGCTACATCTATTGACGAGCTGCCGCAGCTGGTCAACATCCTCAAGGGCGATATGTCGCTCATCGGCCCCAGGCCGCCGCTGACCTATCACCCCTGGCCGATCGAGCAGTACACCGAGGAGCAGCACCATATGTTTGACGTCCGCCCGGGCATCACCGGCTGGGCTCAGACCCACGGCCGCAAGGATGTGGAGTGGCACAAGCGCATCCGGCTGAACATCTGGTATGTGGAGCATGTGAGCCTCTGGCTCGACATCCGGATCTTTTTCCTCACGATTTTCAAGGTGTTTTCCAATGCGGACAACGCCAACACCGGCAAGACCCTGAATACAGATGAAACTGCTGCCGAGCAGCGGCATGGAGTATAGATATGCTGAAGCTGATGTACATCACCAATCATCCCGAGGTCGCACAGATCGCGGAGACCGCCGGGGTGGACCGGATCTTTGTGGACATGGAGTTCATCGGGAAGGATGAGCGCCAGAAGGGAATGGACACGGTGAAGTCCCACCACACGTTTGCGGACATCGCCGTGATCAAGGATGCGGTGGAGAGTGCCGAGGTGCTCGTCCGCATCAACCCGATCCACAGGGACTATCCGGGCTTTCCCGACACGCCGGAGGAGATCGACCGGGCCATCGCGGCCGGCGCCGACATCCTGATGCTGCCCTATTTCAAGACCCTGGACGAGGTCAAAACCTTCCTGCAGCTGGTGGGCGGGCGCGTGCGCACAATGCTGCTGCTTGAGACGCCCGAGGCCGTTGAGATTGTCGACGAAATCCTGGCGCTGCCCGGCATCGACGAGATCCACATCGGCCTCAACGATCTGAGCATCGGCTACGGCAAGAAGTTTATGTTCGAGCTTCTGGCCGACGGCACCGTGGAGCAGCTCTGCTTCAAGTTCCGGCAGAAGGGAATCTCTTACGGCTTCGGCGGCATCGCCTCGCTGGGAAGGGGAATGCTGCCCTCGGAGTATATCATCAAGGAGCACTACCGGCTGGGCTCGCAGTGCGTGATCCTCTCGCGCAGCTTCTGTGATGTCAACAAGCTCCACCATATCGGCATCATCAACAAGACCTTCCTGCGCGGCGTTCGCGAGATCCGGGAGCTGGAGCGGGAGTGCGCAGCGCACAGTGTGTTTTTCGACGAAAACAGAGCCGAGCTGCAGAAAAAGGTCGCCGCGATCTGCGCGGCGCTGGGCTGATCCTGCAGCGCTGAACGCAGGCCGTTCGATCGACGCAGGGCCGAGCCTTGCTCGTCCGCGGACAAGCGAGGCTTGTCCCTACAGTCATGGACCATCGAAACTCCGGCAGAACGGGGGAGACATATGAAGCTTTTGATCACCGGCGCCTGGCGCGAGGCCGGCGCATACTTTGACGAGATCCGGGCCCTCGGACATGAGATCTGCTTCCAGCAGCAGGAGACGGACCCGCTTCCCTGCGCGCTTGACTGGGTGGAGGGCGTGATCTGCAACAGCCTGTTTCTGCATCATTCGGTCGGGGAATTTGCGCATCTGCGCTACATTCAGCTGACCAGCGCCGGCCTGGACCGGGTGGATCTGAATGCGGTGCAGGCGCGCGGCATCGAGATCCGCAATGCCAGAGGCGTCTACAGCATCCCGATGGCGGAGTTTGCCGTCTGCGGCGTTCTGCAGCTCTATAAGCAGGCTGCAGCCTTTGCCCGCCAGCAGCAGGCCCGCTGCTGGGAAAAGCGCAGAGATCTGCTGGAGCTTGCCGGAAAGACCGTGACGATCCTTGGCTGCGGCAGCGTGGGCACCGAGTGTGCCAAGCGCTTTGCGGCCTTCGGCTGCCGGGTCCTTGGCGTGGACATTGCCCCGCGCAGGGACGATTTTTTTGAAGAGATCCGGCCTCTGGAGGCACTGGAGGAGCTGCTGCCGGAGACGGACGTGCTGCTTCTGACGCTGCCGCTGACGGATCAGACGCGCGGCATGGTCGGCGCGGCGGAGCTGGCCCGCCTGAGGCAAAACGCGATCCTGGTCAACATTGCAAGAGGCGCGATCGTGGACCAGGCGGCGCTGACAGAAGCCCTCAAGGCGCAGACCCTGGCAGGGGCGGTTCTGGACGTGTTCGAACAAGAGCCCCTTGCGCCGGACGATCCCATCTGGGCGCTTCCCAATGTGCTGATCACCCCGCACAACAGCTTTGTCAGCGACGGCAACCCTGCCAGACTGGCAAATGTGATCCTGAGCAATCTGCGAAAACTATAAAAGCAAACGCCCGGAACCGACTTGGTTTCGGGCGTTTTTATGATTATGAGGCTTTCTTGCCGCGCAGCAGGTAACGGAGATAGACGGCAAAGAGCAGCGCTGCGCAGGCGGCGCCGATGGGGCAGGCGACTGCGATGCCCAGGCGGAAGCCCTCCCGGGCGGTGAGGATGTAGGTGATGCTCACAGCGCTCATAAAGGCGGCCGGCAGGGCCGTGAGCAGCGAACCGAACCGGCGGCTGCCCTTCTGGAGCAGATACGAAGTCGCGACCCAGAGCGCAATCATGGCCAGCGTCTGGTTGCTCCACGAGAAGTAGCGCCAGATGATCTGGAAGCCGTTGTCGTTGACGATGGCAAACCAGGTCAGAAGTCCGCCGACGATCAACAGCGGCAGCGTGATGAGCAGGCGGTTTTTGATGGACTTCTGCTCAAGTCGGAAGGTCTCCGCCAGGATCAGCCGGGCGCTGCGGAAGGCCGTGTCGCCCGAGGTGATCGGGCAGACTACCACGCCGGCCACCGCCAGCACGCCGCCCACGACGCCCAGCACGCCGGTGGAGATCTCATAGACCACGTTGGAGGCCCCGCTCTTGAGCGCTTCGTTCAGAAGCTGCGTCGAGCCGTAGAACGACACGCCGGCAGCAGCCCAGACCAGGGCGATCACAGATTCGCTGATCATGGCGCCGTAGAAGATCTTGCGGCCCTGATCCTCGGACGTGATGCACTTGGCAACCATCGGCGACTGCGTGGCATGGAAGCCGGACACCGCGCCGCAGGCAACCGTGATAAACATATAGGGCCAGACCGGCGTGCCCTCGGGATGAAGGTTCTGCAGGCTGAGCTCCGGGATCGTGTATTTGCCGCCGGAGAAGACGATGCCGCCGATCACGGCAGCCGCCATGACGATCAGCAGGACGCCGAAGACCGGGTAGAGCTTGCCGATCAGCTTGTCGATCGGCAGCAGCGTTGCCAGAAGATAGTAGACCAGGATCACCACAGCCCAGAAGGTGCCGTTCATCCAGCCGGGCGTAAGCTTGTCGAGAAGCCCTGCCGGGCTAGTCACAAAGACCACGCCGCAGAGCACCAGCAGCACCACCGAGAACACGCGCATGACCCACTTGGCTGCCTTGCCCAGATACAGGCCGGAGAGCTCTGCAATCGAGGCGCCGCCGTGGCGCTCGCTGATCATGCCGGACATGTAGTCGTGCACCGCACCGCCGAGGATGGCGCCCAGGACGATCCAGAGAAACACCACCGGTCCGAACACCGCACCCATCAGCGCGCCGAAGATCGGGCCCGTGCCGGCGATGTTCAGCAGCTGGATCAAAAAGGCCTTCCAGCTCTTCATCGGCACGCAGTCCACGCCGTCGTTGATGGCAACCGCGGGGGTCTGCCGGTCGTCGGGGGCAAAGATTTTTTCGGTCAGCCGGCCATAGACCAGGTAGCCGATCAGCAGCACAGCAAAAGAAATCAATAAGGAAATCATGTCTCTCACCTCTCTGATCCTGCATTATATCATACTTAGGCAAAAGAATCACGACTTTTTTCTTGTTTTATCATCGGAAATGTGATAAGATACCACAAACTGTTGTTCACGTTGGAGGAAATCATGCTGAAAAAACTGTTCGGCGGGATCAAAATGACCTGGATCAAGGTGATCGTGTTCGCCGTACTGGCCGGCGCGTTCACTGCGCTGATGGCGTTGCTTGTGCCGGATGGAAGCTCGTTTCATCAGATCGCCGTCACCGTGGAGGCCTGGATCCTGTTTGCAATCGTCATCATCTGTAACTGCGACAAGCCCCTGGAAGCCGCCTGCAAGACCTTTGTCTTTTTCCTGATCTCGCAGCCGCTGGTGTATCTGATCCAGGTGCCGTTTCATCCCATGGGCTGGCAGCTGTTCGGCTATTACCGTTACTGGTTCATCATCACGCTTCTGACCTTCCCGGGCGCGTTTCTGGGTTGGTATATCAAGAAGGACAATATCTGGTCGGCGCTGATTTTGTCGGTCATGCTGGTGCTGCTGGTATCCCAGGGGGTCGGCTATCTCAAAACCGTCCTGATCTACTTCCCGCGGATGCTGTTTGCGATGCTGTTCTGCTTCGGCCTGGCGGTGCTACTGATCTTCGGCGTACTGCATGACAAGAAGGCGCGTATCGTTGCCTGTGCCATCACACTGGCGGCTGTGATCGCGTGTTCGGTGCTGACGTTCGGCAGCAGGACCTCCATGGAGCGGGTCGCCGGCAATGTCCTTCTGGAAAACGAGGTGTTTCAGCTCGACGAGAGCTGGTCGGTCTCGGTGGAGGACCCGTCCCTCAGCACCGGTGAGATCCGCGAGCGGCCAGGTGGGGGCTATGAGCTCTTCATGCACTACTACAAGCCCGGTGAGAACATTGTCACCCTGACCGACGGGGAAGGGAACGAATATCAGCTTCGCATCACGCTCGACGAGGAGAACAACGTCGACGTGATCGAGCCGAAAGAATAAAAAAGGAGAATCCGTATGAAACACGCAAAGACAATCATCTGCATTCTGGCTGCCGTCATTGTGGTGCTGGCCGGTCTTCTGATCTGGTCGCGCATCGACGCCGCCAGGATCAACGACTACAAGCTGTATAAAAATATCATCTCGCAGGACGAGGTCGAGCAGACCCTGTTTGGCCAGCCCATCTCCGCCGAGCGGGACGGGGAGTACCGCATCGGCATCAAGACCGCGGTGGACGGCGATTTCCACGCAGAGCTCTCGATCTACCAGGCCAAAAACGGCGCGTATGAGAAGATCTTCTCCTGCCCGGCCGTGATCGGCAAGAACGGACCCGGCAAGCAGTCTGAGGGCGACGTCAAGACGCCCATGGGCACCTGGACGATCGGCGAGGCCTACGGCATCAACGACGATCCCGGCAGCCTTGTGCCCTATACCAAGGTCACGGAGGATATGTACTGGTGCGCCACCGGCTCCAACGGGCGGAACTACAACACGCTGCTCTACAAGAGCGACGCGCCCGACGCCGACTACTCTGAGGACGAGCACCTGATCGACTATCCCGTCGTCTATAACTATCTGCTGGACCTTGGCTATAACGCACCCGGCGCGCCCTACGCCGGCAACGCGATCTTCCTGCACTGCTGGCGCGGCCCGGACAGCCCCACCGGCGGCTGCGTCGCCATCTCCGAGCAGGACATGATTACTGTGCTCAGAACCGTCACCCCGGGCACCTCGGTGACGATCTATTGATGCTGCGAAGAAAGCCTGCCAACGGTCTGCGGTGATACAAAAACGATCCGGAGGAGACGGAGAATGACACGGACGAACAAAACGGTAAAGTGGCTCGCCAAGGGCGCCATGATCGCCGCGGTGTATGTGGTGCTGACGCTGGTGTTTGCGCCGATCTCCTTCAGCGCGATCCAGGTGCGGGTCGCGGAGGCCATGACGATCCTGCCGCTGTTCACCTCGGCGGCGATCCCAGGCCTGTTTGTGGGCTGCGTGCTGGCCAATCTGCTGGGCGGCGCCATCGTCTGGGACGTGGTGTTCGGCAGTCTGGCCACGCTGATCGGCGCTGCGCTGGGCTACCTGCTGCGGAAAAACCGCTGGTTGGTGCCGATCCCGACGATCCTTGCCAACACGGCCATCATCCCGTTCGTGCTGCGCTACGGCTACGGCTTTACCGATCTGCCGCTGTGGCTGTCAGCGGTGTACATTTTTCTCGGCGAGGTCATCGGCTGCTATCTGCTCGGCGAGCTGCTGGCAACCGTACTGCTGCGGCACAAGAAGCTCTTCGTGGACCCGGAACCGAAATAACGATACCACAAAACGCCCGAGGCGCAGCCAAAACCGGCTGCACCTCGGGCGTTTACTGTTTCTTTTTGCGGGAACGGTGAACGTTTTTTACAAAAGCGCCAGAATTCAGGCCGAAGCCTTCGTCTTCCGATACAGCTTTACGGCAATAAAGCCGATCACCGCCGTCCAGAATGCGGCCCAGATCTCCACCGCCCAGAGGGGGAGAACACCCCGCTGGTACAGAGCCGGAAACATATCCATCAGCATGTGCAGCAGCACGGCGGCCGGCAGACAAATCTTCTTTGTGTTGGCGACGCCGTAATACACGATCACCGTCAGACCGACATGGAGGAGCATTGCAAGCAGGCGCTCCACGACGTTCGCGGCTATCATCCCGTAATTGAATGCGGCGGCGGCCTGCACCGCCGGAAGCGCGGCGGACGCGGTTTGTTCCGTGATCTTCAGGGAACGGAGCGCGTTTTCCGTGTCCCCCTGCGAAAACAGCACGGCGACGGCCAGGTAGGTGATCATGCTCGGCAGCAGCACGGCCAGAATCTCGATTCCACCGTGACCGATGCCGTAGAGCACCGCATTTTCCCGGGTGCGGTGCTTTTTCAGAATGTATTTGAGAACAATATGCCGTCCGCACTCCTCAAAGATGCCTGCCATGGCGGTACCGTAGAGGACATAGGCGGCCGTGCTTCCGTTGATGAACCGCGAAACCGGGTTATCTGCCAGAATGCAGAAGTAATGTACGCCAAGCTCCAGCACACGGGCGGAGATGAGAAAGCCCAGGGCGCCGGCGATCAGCCAGCTGAGATTCGTCCGCTGCCTGTGCGCCTTGCGCCAACAGAGGAAGCAGGCGAGCGGTATGGCGAGCATACAAATGACCGTGATGCTCAGCGCGGGGATGCTGTTTTTGCCGACGACGATGCTTTCATATTCTTTCATGCTTCGTCACCTCCCCAGATCTCCACGCAGAAGCCCCTGTGACCGCAGGCGGTGCAAGTCAGCTTTCGGGCGGTCGGCGTGTGATTGGCCCAGAAGGCCTCCTTGAGCGTGGGCCGAAATACCTCATGGCATTCCGGGCAGATGTAGTTCACGTGATGGAAATAGTACCGGCTGACCAGCATGCCCCAAACAGCAGCCGTCACGACCCAGACGACGAACGGCCACCAGATGCCCTTGACGATCCAGAGAATGACGGAAAACCATTGCAGCGCCGTGACCGGGATCCCGGTCAGGAGCATCATCCAGTGCATGTGCTTCAGTTTTTTCTTGCCTTCCATGATTACGGCTATGTCACCGATGGATTCGAGAGAGAAGGCCGCCTGGCCTTTCAGCCCGTTTTTCAGCTCCCGCAGCTTTTCCAGCTTGCTCTGTTTGTCGGCGATCTCGTCGGAAAGGATCTTTTCCTGCTGCTCGATCAGGAGAGAGATTACCTTCTCGGGATGCGCCTCCTTCAGGATCTGAGCAATCGCGTCGATCGGCAGATCCAGCTCCCGTAGAAAGCAGATGAGCTTCAGCCGCTTCAGATCGCTGTCCGTATAGAGCCGCCTTCCACCCTCGGATAGCTCGCTGGGGACCAGAATGCCGCGGGTGTCGTAGTACTGAACGGTCCGGACCGTGACGCCGCAGCGCTTTGCAAGCTCTCCCGTCGTGTATTTTGACATAGCGTGCACCTCCTTATGCCATGATTCTAGCACATGACGCTGCGTCACAAGCAAGTCCTGACGCAAGGGGATTTTTCAGGCAGCGCAAAAAATTGAGAATTCGAGATCCGGGGGAACGGCCTGCTTCGTCAGGTAAAAATCGGATTTCGTTCTTTCTTTTGGGCTGAGTTCAGCATAGCACAAAGCTTCCGGCTTGTCCAGTCAATTTGGCTGATGCACAGGGCCTTCTCCGGATATCGGAGGTCTTTTCTTTATCATCCCTTCCATATTCTACCGTTTCGTACAGCAACCGGGCTATGTATGGAGGCTTTTCTTCTGGGAAGACAAAGACGCCCGGCAGGAAGAACTTTCTGCTGAGCGTCATACACAC
>CADBKF010000021.1 GCA_902795195.1 Oscillospiraceae bacterium | reverse complement strand
GCTGCCGTCCGGCCCGGCGATGTGTGCAACATGCAATACACCTCCGGCACCACGGGCTTCCCAAAGGGCGTGATGCTGACGCACTACAACGTGGTCAACAACGGCAAGTGCATCGGCGACCGCATGGGCCTGTCCACGGCAGACCGCATGATGATCCAGGTGCCGATGTTCCACTGCTTCGGCATGGTTTTGTCCATGACCGCCTCGATGACCCACGGCGCGACGCTCTGCCCCATGCCCTATTTCTCGGCCAAGTCCAGCCTGGCCTGCATCAGCCAGGAGAAGATTACCTGCTTCAACGGCGTGCCCACGATGTTCATTGCGATGTTCAACCACCCGGACTACCGGAAAACGGACTTTTCCCACATGCGCACCGGCATTATGGCGGGCGCAGGCTGCCCGGCCGAGCTGATGCGCCGGGCAGCGGACCCGGACGAGATGAACATGCGCGGCATCGTGAGCGTCTACGGGCAGACCGAGTCCTCGCCCGGCAGCACGATGTCGAGCTGGACAGACCCGCTGGAGCTTCGCACCGAGACCGTGGGCTATGCCTTTGCCCACGTCGAGTGCAAGATCATCGACCCCGAGACGGGCGAAAGCCTGGGCCCCGGCGAAAACGGCGAATTCTGCTCCCGGGGCTACAACACCATGAAGGGCTACTACAAGATGCCCGGCGCCACGAAGCAGACCGTGGACGAGGACGGCTGGCTGCACTCGGGCGATCTGGCCTGCCGCGACGAGAACGGCTGCTACCGGATCACCGGGCGGATCAAGGACATGATCATCCGCGGCGGCGAGAACCTCTACCCCAAGGAGATCGAGGAATTCATCCTGACCCACCCGAAGGTCTCCGACTGCCAGGTGATCGGCGTGCCGGATCGGCGCTACGGCGAGGAGGCGCTGGCCTGCGTGATCCTCAAGGAGGGGCAGACCCTCTCCGAGCCGGAGCTGCGGCAGTTCATCACGGCGTCCCTGGCCCGGCACAAGGTGCCGCGCTACATCGAGTTTGTGCGCGCCTTCCCGATGAACGCCGCCGGAAAAATACTGAAATACAAGATGCGCGAGGACGCAGTGCGGCATCTGGGATTGGAGGACAGCACAGCAAAATGATCCAGGATATTGAGCCCAAGCATTTGGACAACCACTACGAAAACAAAAGCCCCCGGCCGGAGGACGCGGCGCTCTGCTTCTCCCCGGCCGGCGAGGTCTTCTGCCGGGCTGCGGCGGACGGCAGCCTGTGCTTTCCCCGCTTCGATGCGCTGCCGGAGGGGACGGCGGCGAGCTATCTGTTTGCAATCGATGACGAACGCTATTTCCTCATTCCCGAGGGTACGCCCCTGCCCGAGGGCTTTTCGGCCCGGAGCCTGCGGCAGCTTCGGCAGATGCGCCCGATGGCGGACGACCGGGTCTACGCCGCCTACACGGGCTATCACCTGTGGAAATGGTATCGCAGCAGCCGCTATTGCGGCGCCTGCGGGGCCGCGACGGTGCCCGACGAGACCGAGCGCATGCTGCGCTGCCCGGTCTGCGGCAACCAGATCTATCCCCGGCTCAACCCTGCGGTGATCGTGGGCGTGCTGGGCGGCGGCCGCATCCTGGTCACGCGCTACCGCACGGGCTTTGCCCACAACGCGCTGGTCGCCGGCTTCACCGAGATCGGCGAGACGCTCGAGCAGACCGTGGCCCGGGAGGTCTTTGAGGAGACCGGCCTGCACGTCAAAAACATCCGCTACTACAAGTCCCAGCCCTGGGGCGTGGCGCAGGACATCCTGATGGGCTTCTTCTGCGAGGTGGACGGCGACGACCGCATCCGCATGGACGCGCACGAGCTCAAATACGCCGCCTGGGAGACCCCCGAGACCCTGGAGCTGCAGCCCTCCGACCACAGCCTGACCAACGAGATGATGCGGCTGTTCAAGGAGGGCAAGGTGAGATAAAAAGAACTGCGAGGCCGGGCCTCGCAGTTCTTGCTTTTTATTCTTTTTCCGGCGGCGGCGCCTGGTTGGATTCTGCGCGCTTGCGGATCAGCGGAAGCAGCTCCTCGATATAGACAAACTGGAGGATGGCTGCCAGCGGGATCGCGAGCAGGATGCCGATCACGCCGAACATGCTGCCGCAGACGATGACCGCGATCAGGATCAGCAGGCCGGAGACGCCCAGCGAATCGCCGAAGAGCTTCGGCTTGATAAAATAGGCGTCCAAAAACTGCAGCACCACGGTGAAGATGATGAAAATGAGCGCGTGCAGCGGATTGACCAACAGGAGGATGAAGCCGCCGATGGCGCCGCCGATCAGCGGACCAAAGGTGGGCACCAGGTTCGTCACGGCCACCACCAGGGAGATCAGCCCCGTATACTGCATGCCGAAGCAGACCATCAGCAGCATGTTCGCCACGCCGATGATCACGGCGTCGAGCAGCGTATAGGTGATATAGTGGGTCAGAATGCGGTGACAATGGCTGAAAAAGGTCGAAACGATCTGGTAGCGCTGCTCGGGCAGCGCCGCCTGGAGCAGCAGCTCCGTTCCCTCCTTCAGGCTGCGCTTGGACAGCAGCAGATACACCGACAGAATCAGCGCCACGACCCACTGCGCCACGCCCTTGCCGGCCTGCGCCGAGGCATTCACGATGCGTGAGACGTTGTCGATGAGGTAGGTGCCGACCGTGTTGAGCACGCTGCCCGAGGTGCCGATCAGCTCGTCGAGATTCAACACACCGGACAGGCCCATCTTCTCGGTCCAGGCGCTGAGCGAATTGACGTACTCGTCCATGTTGCCCGCCAGGGTCACGATGCTCTCGGCCAGCTGCGGCACGAGCGTGCCGAGCAGAAAGCCCGTAAAGAGCAGCAGCGTGATGAGGCAGAGCACCACCGAGACCGTCCAGCGCAGCTTTTCCCGCCGCATGCGCTTGCAGACGGTCCGCTCATAGAGCATGGCCAGCGGGTTCATCAGATAGGCGATCACGCAGCCGATCAGCACGGTGGTGAAATGCCCGAGGAAGCCCTTGACCGCGCCCAGAACCACGCCCAGCCGCGTCAGAACGACATACAGCAGCACCGCAACGCAGGCCGCGACGGTATACGGGAACCATTTTTTGTCCTTGATTTTTCTCTTCATGCGATCACTCTTTTCCGAAACCAGTTCTCTGTATATTATTCTACAGGAATCCCCCGAAAAATTCAAGTATTTTCATTGAACTGATAATTGAATACTGACCACTGACCACTGACCACTAACCACTAAAAAAGACCGCGAGGCAATGCCTCGCGGTCTTTTTTATTCAAGTCTCAGTCTGCGTATGCGCGGTACAGGAAGGTGACGACCTGGGCGCGGGTGCAGAACTTGTCGGGGGTGAAGGTGGTGGCGGTGGTGCCGGTGGTGATGTTGTTCTCCACAGCCCAGAGCACTGCGTAGTAATAGTACTTGTCCGCCGTCACGTCGGTGAACGGGTTGGTGGTGGTTTCGGGCTTCGGGGAGTTGGCCGCGCGCCACATGAAGGTGACGACCTGCGCGCGGGTGCACTCATAGTTGGGTCCGAAGGTGGTGGTGGTTCTGCCGGCGGTGATGTTCTTCTCGACCGCCCACAGCACTGCCTTGTAGTAGTAGTTGCCGGACTTCACGTCGGTGAAGGGGCTCTTGGTGGTCTTGGGAGCGGGGCTGCCGTTGGCACGCCACAGGAAGGTCACGACCTGGCCGCGGGTGCAGGTCATATACGGACGGAAGTGGGTCTTGTCCATGCCGTTGGTGATGCCTCTGGAGACGGCCCAGTCCACGGGCTGCTTATAGTAGGCGGTCTTGGGCACGTCGACGAACTCGACCTTGACATAGTTGGGATCCTTCGCGCCGCAGCGGGTGCAGACGCCGTCCACATAGTGGTGGCCGAGGGCCGGCGCGGTCTCGATGGTCCAGGTGTGGCCGCAGTCGCAGCCGTAGGTGATGCAGCCGGGCATCGTGCAGGTGGCAGCCGCTGCGCCCTCGTTCTTCTGGTGGGCAGCCAGGGAGGTCGGGACGTTCCAGTGGAAGAACTCCGCGCCGGTCAGGGCGCTGTTCTTGTCCTCGATGCGGACGACCTTCCACTCCTTGGAGTTGCCGCCGTAGCAGACGTGGGTGATGTTGGTGCAGCCGTCGAACGCGGCCAGGCCGATGTCGGCCATGCTGTCGGGGATGGACACGCTGTAGAGCGCAGCGCAGTTCTGGAAGGCCAGGGTCTCAATGGCGGTGACGCCGTTGGGAACGGTCATGTCCTCGAGGACCGAGCAGTTCTGGAACGCGCCCTCACCGATCGTGATGACGCCGGTGGGGATGGAGGCGGACTTCAGGCTGGAGCAGCCCTCAAAGGTGTACTTGCCGATGCGGGTCACGCCGGAGGGCAGCACGATGCTCTCCAGGCTCTCGCACTTGCGGAAGGCATAGTCGCCCAGGCTCGTGATGCCGGCCTTGATGTCGATGCTCTTCATGGCCTTGCAGTTCTGGAAGGCGCCTTCGCCGATGGCGGTCATGCCGGTGCCGATGACAGCCTTCTTGATGGCCGAGCAGCCGTCAAAGGCGTACTTGCCGATCGCGGTCACGCTGTTGGGCACGTTGAGGTTGGTCGCGCTCGTGCAGTGCTGGAAGGCGAAAGGCTTGATTTCCACCGTGCCTGCGGGGATCTGCAGGTCGGTGACCAGCTGATCGTTGAGATACAGGCTGTGGGCGTAGTACAGGGGGTTGGAGGTGGCTTCGGTGTCGGTCTCCTTCTCGGTCTTGAAGTCGATGCCGCACCAGGCCGCCAGGTCGTAGATGTAGACGCGGTTGAGGCCCTCGCAGCCCTCAAAGGCGCGCACGCCGATCTCGGTGACGTCCTTGCGGATGGAGATCTTGGCCAGGCTGGTGTTGTGGTAGAAGGCCTCCTTGCCGATGGCGGTGACGCTCTCGGGCAGGATCACGCGGGTGAGGCCGCTGCAGTTGTAGAACGCATAGTCGTGGATCTCGGTCACGCCGTCGGGCACAACGATGTCGGTCTGCAGCTCATCGTTGATGTACAGGCTCTTGGCGTAGTACAGGGGGTTGGCGGTGGGATCGGCAAACTCGATGCCGCACCAGGCCTGGATGCTGAGGATGTCCACGCGGTTGATGTTGGTGCAGCCGTCAAAGGCCTCGGTGCCGATCTTGGTCACGGTGTTGGGCATGCTGACGCTGGTGATGTTCTCGTCATTGATAAACGCGTAGGCGCCGATCGTGGTGACGGTCGCGGGGATCTCCAGCTTGTTGATGATGTAGTCGTTGAGGTAGAGGTTCTTGGCGTAGTACAGGGGGTTGGCGGTGGCGTCCAGGAACGCGATCTTGCACCAGGCGCTCAGATTGGTGATGTCCACGCGGTTGAGGGCGGTGCAGTTGTGGAAGGCGTAGAGGCCTACGGCATTCAGGGAGGCAGGGATCTTCACCTTGGTCAGGCCGGTGCAGCCGTCAAAGGCGCCGTCGTTGATGACGGTCAGGCCGTTGTTGAAATCGAGCTCGGTCAGCGCGGTGCACTCGGAGAAGGCGTACTTGTTGATGACCATGATGCTCTTGCCGAACTTGACGCTCTTGAGCGCGGCGCACTTGGTGAAGGCGTATTCGTCGACCAGCACGACGTTGTCGCCCAGCACCAGGCTGGTCATCTTCATCTCCTGGAACCAGTTGCCCACGTAGGGCATATCCAGGGTCAGCTCCTCGATGTAGTCGCAGCCGGCAAACGCGCGGTCGCCGATGGTGCTCACGCCCTTGCCGATCTTGACGGTTTTGAGGCCGATGCAGCCCTCAAACGCGGAACCGCCGATGCTCGTGACGCTGTCGGGGATCTCCACGGCGGCAAGGCCGGTGCAGTCCTTGAAGGCGGAGTTGCCGATGCTGACCACGCTGTTGGGGATCGTGACGGAGGTCAGCCCGGTGCAGCCGAAGAAGGCGTACTCGCCGATGCTGTTGACGTTGTCGCCCAGCACCAGGGTGGTCACGGTGGAGCCCTGGAACCAGTTGCCGATCGTGCTCATGTTGAGGTTGAGCTCAGACAGGCTCGTGCAGCCGGAGAAGGCGTACTTGGCGATCGTGGTGACGCCCTTGCCGATCGTCAGGCTCTTGAGGCCGGTGCAGCCGTAGAAGGCGCGGTCGCCGATGTTGGTCACGCTGTCGGCGATCGTGACGGAGGTCAACGCGGTATAGTCGCGGAAGGCCCAGCCGCCGACGTTGGTCACGCCGTCTTCAATGACGAGCTTGAGGATGTCGTCCTGCAGGTTCTTCCAGGGGGCGTTGGTGGTGGTGCTGTAGCTGTCCATGTCGCCGGTGCCGGAAATCGTCAGGATGCCGGTCACGGTGTCGAAGGACCACTTGACGTTCTCGCCGCAGGTGCCCTTGACGATGTCTGCGCTGGCGATGCCCGCAAGCTGCGGGACCAGCACACACAGCATCAGCGCGGCCAGCAGAATGGAAAGAATGCGCTTTTTCATGTGAATTCTCCTCTTTTCTGTGCGTTGCACGTGATACATATAAAAATATTTGATAGCTCACCGTCTCCATTCTAGCACCGGGCAGATCAAATTGCAATAAAAAATTCCATTTCTACACAGAAAAAACAGCATTTTGGAGAAAAGCGGGAAAATGACCGGACGGTGCCGGAAAAAGCTTGACAAATCGCACAATCGATGATAAAAAGAAAAAAAATCAAAGGCGACGACGAAGACGGCCTTGCGTTTTCCTTTTCAGAGAACCGGTGGTTGGTGAAAACCGGCAAAGGCGGCGCAGCGGCAGATCCCTTCCGAGCCGAAGCCCGAACGGCCTTTTGCGCAGTCCGAGTCCCTCGGCGCGGCAAGGCTCAGTAGACGCTTCCGTCCGATGCCGCGTTAAGGCACAGGGGCTGTCTGGCCCCGGAAAGCGGCAGCCCTGGCTGCAATTTGAGTGGTACCGCGAGTGTGACGCTCGTCTCAAAGGAGACGGGCGCTTTTTGTTTTTTGGAGGCACAATATGAACTCTTTGGAACAGCAGAAGATGCTGGAGATTGCCGCCCGTATCCGGGAAATGCGCGAAATCTCCGGCCTGTCCCAGGCGGAAATGGCCCGCAAGGTGGAGGTCAGCGAGGATGCCTACGTCCAGTACGAGTCCGGCAGCATCGACTTCCCCTTTACCTTTATCCACAAGTGCGCGCTGGTGTTCGGCATCGGCATCACGGACCTGCTCGAGGGCCGCAGCGCGCACCTGTCGTCCTACACGGTCACGCGCAAGGGCCACGGCCAGCAGACCGCCAAGGAGGACGGCATCGAGATCCGCGATCTTGCGCCGATGTTCCGCAAGAAGATCGCCGAGCCCTACTGGGTGCGCTACGAGTACGATCCCAGGCTGCAGGACAAGCCGATCCATCTGGCCAAGCACTCCGGCCAGGAGTTCGACCTCATCATCTCCGGCCGGCTCAAGGTCCAGGTCGGCGACAACATCGAGTACCTCTCCGAGGGCGACAGCATCTACTATAATTCCTCTACGCCCCACGGCATGATCGCGGTCGACGGCCGCGACTGCCTGTTCGTTGCGGTGGTGCTGCCCGGCGCGGACCAGGCGGAGATCTCCGTGCGCGACACGCTGATCCCGGCCCGCACCGAGCGCGCCCAGGGCATCTGCTCGCGCTTTGTGGAGTGCACCGAGAACGAAAAGGGCTATCCCCTGTCCATCGAGTTTACGAACGCGGAGCACTTCAACTTTGCCTTCGACATCGTCGACGCCCTGGCCCGGCGCGAGCCGGACAAGCTGGCCATGCTGCATGTGTCCAGGGACAAGACCGAGCGCCGCTTCACCTTCTACGACATGATGCGCGAGTCCAGCCGCTGCGCCAACTACTTCAAGAGCCTGGGCATCCGCCGGGGCGACCGGGTGATGCTGGTGCTCAAGCGGCACTACCAGTTCTGGTTTGCGATCCTGGGCCTGCACAAGCTGGGCGCGATTGCGATCCCCGCCACCAATCAGCTGCAGGTGCACGACTTTGAATACCGCTTCCGGGCGGCCGGCGTGAGCGCGATCGTCTGCACCGCAGACGGCGCCGTGGCAGAGCAGGTGGACGAGGCCGCAGGCAGCTGCCCGGGCCTGCACACGAAGCTGCTCGTGGGCGGCGCGCGGGAGGGCTGGCAGGACTTTGACAGCGAATACCGGCTCTACAGTCCGGAATTCACGCGCGACGAATACACCCCCTGCGGCGACGATACGATGCTGATGTTCTTCACCTCCGGCACCACGGGCTATCCCAAGATCGCCGCCCACAGCTACAAATACCCCCTGGGCCACTATCTGACCGCCAAATACTGGCACGGCGTGGAGGACGACGGGCTGCACTTTACGATCTCCGAGACCGGCTGGGGCAAGGCCCTCTGGGGCAAGCTCTACGGCCAGTGGCTGTGCGAGGGCGCGGTCTTCACCTATGACTTTGACCGCTTCGACGCGGCCGACATCCTGCCGATGTTTGCCAGGTACCACATCACCAGCTTCTGCGCGCCGCCGACCATGCTGCGCATGATGATCCGGCAGGACATCTCGCAGTACGACTTCTCCTCGGTGCACCACATGACCACCGCCGGCGAGGCCCTCAATCCCGAGGTCTACCGCCAGTTCAAGAAGGCCACCGGCCTTCGCATCATGGAGGGCTTCGGCCAGACCGAGACCACCCTGGCCATCGGCAACTTCCTGGGCGGCAGCCACAAGCTGGGCTCCATGGGCCGGCCCTCTCCCCTGTTCGACGTCTGCCTGCTCGATGAGTCCGGAAACCCGGTGCCCGACGGCGAGACGGGCGAGATCTGTATCCGGGTGCCCGAGGGCGAGCATCCCTGCGGGCTCTTCCTCGGCTACTACCAGGACCCCGAGCGCACCGCCGAGGTGCTGCACGACGGCTGGTATCACACCGGCGACACCGCCTGGCGCGACGAGGCCGGCTTCTACTGGTACGTCGGCAGAGTCGACGACGTCATCAAATCCTCCGGCTACCGCATCGGGCCGTTTGAGATCGAGTCCGTCATCATGGAGCTGCCCTACGTGCTCGAGTGCGGCGTCTCGGCCGCGCCCGATCCGATCCGCGGTCAGGTCGTCAAGGCCAGCATCGTGCTGGTCAAGGGCACCAGGCCCTCGGACGAGCTGGTCAAGGAGATCCAGAGCTACGTCAAGACGCATACCGCGCCGTATAAGTATCCGCGCATCGTGGAGTTCCGCAAGAGCCTGCCCAAGACCATCAGCGGAAAAATCCAGCGCAGCCTCCTGCGCGGCTGAGACAGCAGCCGGCGCTGTACGCGATAAAGCTGCCGGGTGCAATGGCTATCGAAAAAAACGCAAAGTCTCCCAAGTCCGTCCCGGCGGCCCCATTTTCTTTGCTTCTTGGCCAAAGAAAATGGGGGAAAAGAAAGGCCGCTTCCCATGCTGTAAACTTTCCCGGCAACCATCGTACCGATCAGCGTGCTGTTTGCTTTTTTGGTACCTGGGAAGGGATTTGACTGGTGTTCTATTCCCGCGCTACCCCGCGACGCAAAACGGGCTTGCGTGAGACGCCCGTTTTACTGCTATCGCGCTGGCTTTGGCCCGAGCGTGGTGTGCTGCACCATCGGCCTTCATCTGACTGCCGCATAAAACATACAGCATGATACAATTTGGCGGCCTGAACAGGCATAATCAGCGAATAAACATACAAAAAATACTTGACATATACGAATCGCAGTGCTATAATCCATGTAATTTCATACAAAGGCTGTGACGAAGAGTCCGCAGAACAGGCAGATGCACAGAGAGCCGGCGTTTGGTGCAAGTCCGGAG
The DNA here is from genome assembly GCA_902795195.1 of Oscillospiraceae bacterium. Classification (GTDB taxonomy): domain Bacteria; phylum Bacillota; class Clostridia; order Oscillospirales; family Oscillospiraceae; genus JAFRPC01. The sequence continues at coordinate 40,304 of CADBKF010000021.1, read as the reverse complement.
ATCGGCGTTTTGCGGTGTCACTTCCGAGCCGGAGGGAAGAAACGGCAGCGCCCATGTCATCCTGTCTGAAGCAAAGCATCGAATGCAAAGATTTTTCGGTGCGAGCGCCTGGGAATGACATCCGCAAGCTTACGGAGTAGATCCCTCCCGTGATGGCTGCGTCAAGGCATAGGGTTTGCAGGAACCTGAAGTGGCGGCTTTTGCCGCAATTTGAGTGGTACCGCGGGCGAATCACGCTCGTCTCAAAGCATTGCTTTTGAGACGGGCGTTTTTTGATGTCCGGGACACTGTCCCAAAGAGAGAGGAAAGAGCATGGAACGAATCACTGGTCTGGACTTCAAAATTCAGGAAATGGCGCTCCGCATCCGCGAGCTGCGGGAGATCACCCGCTTCACGCCCGCGGAGATGGCCGAAAAAACCGGCGTCTCCACCGAGGAATACCTCGCCTGTGAGGCCGGCGAGCGCGACCTCAACTTCGCCTTTATCTACCGCTGCGCGCTGGCGTTCTCGGTGGACGTCACCGACATCATCGAGGGCGTGAGCCCGACGCTGCGCTCCTACACGCTCACCCGCGCCGGCGGCGGCCAGCGGATCGACCAGGCCCACGGCATGGAATACTACAACCTGGCCTCCAGCTTCGTCAACCGCATCGCCGAGCCGCTCTACGTGCACAGCGCCTACTCCGAGGAGGCCCAGCACCGCGACATCGAGCTCACCACCCACGCCGGCCAGGAGTGCGACATCGTCATCTCCGGCCACCTGATGGTCCAGGTGGGCCACCACAAGGAGGTCCTTGGCCCCGGCGACAGCATCTACTACGACTCCGCCACGCCCCACGGCATGATCGCCGTGCAGGGCGAGGACTGCATCTTCTATGCCATCGTCCTCAACCCCACCGGCGAGCCGATCCCCGAGCTCACGCCCGCCAAGCTGATCCCCGACGCCCAGCGCACCGTGCGCCGCGACGAGCAGACCCGCGTCTGGCAGCAGTTCATCGAGGTGGACGAAAACGAAAACGGTACGCCCACCGCCATCCGCTTCCGGGACACCGACCAGTTCAACTTCGGCTTCGACGTGGTGGACGCGATCGCCAAAAAGTCCCCGGACAAGCTGGCCATGCTCCACGTGAGCGAGGACAAGACCGAACGCCGCTTCACCTTCAACGACATGCGCCGGGCCTCCAACCAGTGTGCGAACTACTTCAAGAGCCTGGGCATCAAAAAGGGCGACCGGGTGCTGCTGGTGCTGCGGCGGCACTACCAGTTCTGGTTTGCCATGCTGGGCCTGAACAAGCTCGGCGCCGTGGCGATCCCCGCCACGAGCCAGCTGCAGGCGCACGACTACGAATACCGCTTCCAGGCAGCCGGCATCAGCGCGGTCATCTGCACGCCGAAGGACGACGCCGCCCACCAGATCGACCTGGCCTGCGCGCACTACGACGGCCTCAAGCACAAGCTGATCGTGAACGGTAAGCGCGAGGGCTGGCGCAGCTTCGACGAGGAGCACACGCTCTACTCCACCCACTTCTACCGCGACGAATACACCGCCTGCGGCGACGATCTGATGCTCATGTACTTCACCTCCGGCACCTCCGGCTACCCCAAGATCGCCGCGCATACCTATAAATATCCGCTCGGCCACTTCCACACCGCCAAATACTGGCACGCGGTGGACCCGGACGGGCTACACTTCACGATCTCCGACACCGGCTGGGCCAAGGCCATGTGGGGCAAGCTCTACGGCCAGTGGCTGTGCGAGGCGGCGACCTTCGTCTACGACTTTGACCGCTTCGACGCCGCCGACATCCTGCCGATGTTCGCCAAATACCACATCACCACCTTCTGCGCGCCGCCGACCATGCTGCGGCTGATGATCAAGCAGGACATTTCCCGCTTCGATCTGTCCTCGGTGCGGCACATGACCACCGCCGGCGAGGCCCTCAACCCCGAGGTCTACCGCCAGTTCGAGAAGGCCACGGGCCTGAAGATCATGGAGGGCTTCGGACAGTCGGAGAGCACGATGATCATCGGCAATATGGTGGGCGCCTCCCACAAGATCGGCTCCATGGGCCGGCCGGCGCCCATCTACAGCGTCAGCCTCATGGGCGCCGACGGCAAGCCCGTGCGCGACGGCGAGGTGGGTGAGATCGTGATCGACATCTCCCAGGGCACGCCCTGCGGCCTGGCTGTGGGCTACTACGGCGACGCGGAAAAGACCGCCGAGACCTGGCGTGACGGCTGGTACCACACCGGCGACACCGCCTGGCGCGACGAGGACGGCCTGTACTGGTACGTCGGCCGGGTGGACGACGTGATCAAGTCCTCCGGCTACCGCATCGGGCCGTTTGAGATCGAGTCTGTCATCATGGAGCTGCCCTACGTGCTCGAGTGCGGCGTCTCGGCCGCGCCCGACCCGATCCGCGGCCAGGTCGTCAAGGCCAGCATCGTGCTGGTCAAGGGCACGAAAGCCACGGAAGAGCTCAAAAAAGAGATCCAGACCTACGTCAAGACCCACACCGCGCCCTATAAATACCCCAGAATCGTCGAATTCCGCAAAACCCTCCCCAAAACCGTCAGCGGCAAAATCATCCGGAATCAGCTGTAGGGGCGAGCATCGCTCGCCCGCGGGCGGCCAATGCCGCCCCTGCAAGGAGGACTGAAATGAAAGTTACCTGTATTCAGATGGACATGCAGCTGGGAAAGCCAAAGGAAAATTTCCAGCATGCCGAGGCGCTGATTGCTGAGGCAGCGAAGGGGCAGCCGGACGTGATCGTGCTGCCGGAGACCTGGAACACCGGGTTCTTCCCCAGAGAAAATCTGGCTGCGCTGGCAGACGAGGACGGCAGGCAGGTCAAGGCGCGCATCGGCGCGCTGGCGAAGCAATACGGCGTCAACATCGTCGCCGGCAGCGTGGCCAATCGGAAAGAAACCGGTCACTCCGAGAAAGATTGCCACGACCAGTCTGCGAACTGGTCTCGCAATGACCGAATCGGCATCTACAACACGGCCTATGTCTTTGACCGCAGCGGCAGCGTCGTCGCGGAATACGACAAGACCCATCTCTTCACCCCCTCGGGCGAGCACGAGTTCTTCCAGAAGGGCCAGTCGCTCTGCCGCTTTTCGCTCGACGGCATTGCCTGCGCGCTGATCATCTGCTACGACATCCGCTTCCCCGAGCTCACCCGCTCGCTCACCGTGCAGGGCGTGGATCTGCTGTTCTGCGTGGCCCAGTGGCCGAACGTGCGCACCGCGCATCTGCTGGCCCTGAGCAAGGCCCGCGCGATCGAGAACCAGATGTTCCTGGTCTGCTGCAACTCCTGCGGCACCGCGGGAAAGACCACCTGCGGCGGCAATTCCTCGATCCACGATCCCTGGGGCGAATGCCTGGCCCAGGCAGGGGAGCATGAGCAGTTCCTTACCGCCGAATTGGATTTCAGCATCGTCCAGGGCATCCGATCCTCCATCAACGTCTTCCGCGACCGGAGACCGGAACTGTATTCCGTTGACAATTGACAGCTGACAGTGGAAAAAACTGTCAACTGCCCATTGTCCGCTGTCAACGCAAAAAATAAACCTGCAAAGGAGAATCATACCATGAAGTACACCTATCCTGTCACCAGAACCACCCATCCCAAGCCCAAGCCCACGGATGAGAACAACCTCGGCTTCGGCAAGTATTTCACCGATCACATGTTCATCATGGACTATGACGAGGGTCAGGGCTGGCATGACGGCCGCATCGTCCCCTATGCCCCCATTGAGATCGACCCCGCTTCCTGCGTGCTGCACTATGCCCAGATGATGTTCGAGGGCATGAAGGCCTATCTGCGGCCCGACGGCAGACTGCAGCTGTTCCGCCCCGACATGAACGCCAAGCGCATGGCCAACACCGCCTACCGCATGGCCATGCCCGAGCTGCCCGAGGACATCCTGGTCTCGGCCGTCGAGGCGCTTCTGCGGGAGGACAAGGACTGGATGCCCAAGGCACCCGGCACCTCCATGTACATCCGCCCCTTCATCTTCGGCAATGAGATCTCCTTCTCCGCCATGGCCGCGCAGCACTACACCTTCATTATCATCCTGGCCGCGACCGGCGCCTACTACGCCTCCAACAGCGGCAAGCTGGGCACCAGCCGCATCTACGTGCAGGACAAGTACATCCGCGCGGCGCAGGGCGGCACCGGCTTTGCCAAGGTCGGCGGCAACTACGGCGGCGCCATGCGCGCCAGCGAGGACGCCAAGCAGTTCCACTGCAAGGACGTTCTGTGGCTCGACGCCAAGGAGCACAAGTATGTCGAGGAGATCGGCACCTCCAACGCCTTCTTCCGCATCGGCGACGAGGTCATCACGGCGCCGCTCGACACCGGCACGATCCTGCCCGGCGTCACGAGAGACTCCGTCATCCAGCTGCTCAAAAAGTGGGGGATCAAGGTCAGCGAGCGCCGTCTGGCCTTTGAAGAGGTCCTGGCCGCGGCCAAGGACGGCTCGCTCAAGGAGATCTTCGCCTCCGGCACCGCGGCGGTCATCTCCCCCATCGGCTGCCTGACCTACCAGGGCCAGGATTACCCCGTGGCCGACGGCGAGTGCGGCGAGATCGCAGCCCGGCTCTACCACGACCTGTACGGCATGCAGACCGGCGTGGTCGAGGACTACATGGGCTGGACCTACCCGCTGGACATTACCGTTGACTAGGGATCAGGGATCAGGCGCCAGGGATCAGGGTCCCGCGTCCTGTCATTGCGCGCCCGGTGCGCTCACTGGCCTCGGCAATCCTGAGGGCAGGCCTGCGCGGGTTACGCTGTTCTGCGGACACTACGGCAGCGGGAAGTCGAATCTGGCGGTGAACTATGCGCTGTGGCTGAACCGGCAGGCGCTGCCTGCGGCGCTGGCGGATATCGACGTGGTCAATCCCTACTTTCGCTCTGCAGATTCAAAGGCCGAGCTCGAGGCCGCGGGGGTGCAGGTGATTTCCCTGCCCTTTGCCAACTCCAATGTGGACCTGCCGGCGCTGCCGCAGGAGGTGTACGGCCTGGTGCAGCGGCGCGACGTGTACGCGGTGCTCGACATCGGCGGCGACGACCGGGGCGCGCTGGCGCTGGGGCGCTATGTGCCCTATATCCTGGAGGAGAACGACTTTGACAACCTCTTTGTCGTGAACTTCTACCGCCCTCTGACCCGGACCGCCGACGAAGCGCTGGAGGTCCTGCGCGAAATTGAGCTGGCCTGCCGCCTGCCGTTCACCGGCATTGTGAACAACTCCAACCTCGGCCGGGAGACCACGGCAGCCGACGTCGAGCGGACCTTTGCGTTGGCGGAGGAGCTCTCGCAGAAAGCCGGCCTTCCGATCCGGTTCACTTCCTTTGAACAAGCAATTCCGCTGCACTGCGAGCCCGGCTTCCCCCTCACCCTCCAGCGCAACAACCCGGCATTTTTCTGAAATCTCCCAGGCGCGCCGTAAGGACAAGCCTTGCTTGTCCGCCGCCGAAAAACGGACAAGCAGGGCTTGTCCCTACAGCACTTTTTGAACGACTTTCAAAGGAGCCAATTATGGTCACATTCGACACCGATCGCTGCAAGGGCTGCGGGCTGTGCGTGAACGCCTGCCCGAAGAAGATCATCGTCCTTGCGCGCGAGATCATCAACAAGAAGGGGCACAACCCCGCAACCGTCACCGATCAGAGCCTGTGCATTTCCTGCGCCTTCTGCGCCACGATGTGCCCCGACTGCGTGATCACCGTGGAAAAGTGAGGTGCTGGCTATGGCAAAAGTGTTAATGAAGGGCAACGAGGCCATCGCCGAGGCCGCCATCCGCGCCGGCTGCCGGCACTATTTCGGCTATCCCATCACCCCGCAGACCGAGCTTGCCGCCTACATGGCCAAACGCATGCCCAAGATCGGCGGCGTGTTCCTCCAGGCGGAGAGCGAGATCGCCGCCATCAACATGGTCTACGGCGTGGCCGCCACCGGCCGCCGCGTGATGACCTCGTCGAGCTCACCCGGCGTGTCCCTCAAGCAGGAGGGCATCTCCTACATCGCCGGTTCGGATCTGCCGGCGCTGATCGTCAACGTGCAGCGCGGCGGCCCGGGTCTGGGCGGCATCCAGCCGTCGCAGTCCGACTACTTCCAGGCCACCAAGGGCGGCGGCCACGGCGACTACCACCTGATCGTGGTGGCCCCCAGCTCCGTGCAGGAGATGGCGGACCTGACCGCCCTGGCCTTCGACCTGTCCGACAAATACCGCGTGCCCTCGATGCTGCTGGCAGACGGCACGATCGGCCAGATGATGGAGCCGGTGGAGCTGCCCGAGCCCGAGGCGCCCGAATTCACCGAAAAGCCCTGGGCGGTGACCGGCACCAGGCTGCAGCGGCCCCACCACATTGTGAACTCCCTGTATCTCGTGCCCGAGGAGCTCGAGAAAAAGAACTTTGAGCGCTTCGAGACCTACCGGCAGATCGAGCAGGCCGAGGTCCGCTATGAGGCCTTCCGGATGGAGGACGCAGAATACTGCGTCGTGGCCTTCGGCATCGCGGCAAGAGTGGCGAAAAACGCCATCGCGGCAGCCAGAAAAGAGGGCATCAAGGTCGGCCTCATCCGTCCCATCACGCTCTGGCCCTTCCCGAAGAAGGCCCTGGCCGAGGCGGCCGCGCACTGCAAGGCCTTCCTCTCCGTCGAGCTCTCCATGGGCCAGATGATCGAGGATGTGAAGCTCTCCATCGACTGCAGGCGGCCGGTTTCCCTCTGCAACCGCGCCGGTGGCATGATCCCGTCGCCGGACGAGGTCCTGGACAGCATTCGCAGTTTGAGCCGCAGGGACAAGCCGTGCTTGTCCGCGGACGGGCAAGGCCCGTCCCTACAGCAGACAGGAGGTGCAGCACAATGATCGTCTTTGAAAAACCCAAAAGCCTGACCGACGCCGAGCTGCACTACTGCCCCGGCTGCACCCACGGCATCATCCACCGGCTCGTGGCCGAGGCCATCGACAGCCTGGGCATCGAGGGCAATACCATCGGCGTCGCGCCGGTGGGCTGCGCGGTCATGGCCTACAACTACTTCGCCTGCGACATGGTCGAGGCCGCCCACGGGCGCGCGCCCGCCATGGCCACCGGCATCAAGCGGAGCCTGCCCGACCGCATCGTCTTCACCTACCAGGGCGACGGCGACCTGGCCTCCATCGGCATGGCCGAGACTGTCCATGCCGCCACGCGAAACGAGAACATCACGGTCATCTTCGTCAACAACGCGATCTACGGCATGACCGGCGGCCAGATGGCCCCCACCTCCCTGCCCGGCCAGGTCACGCAGACCTCGCCCTACGGCCGCGATGTGCTGACCGCGGGCTACCCGGTCAAGGTGGCGGAGCTGCTCTCGAGCCTGGACGGCCCGGAGTTCATCGCCCGTGTCGCGGTGAACAACGTGAAGAACGTGAAAAACGCGAAGAAGGTCATCGAAAAGGCCTTCCGCAACCAGATCGACGGCAAGGGCTTCTCCCTGGTCGAGGTGATCTCGGCCTGCCCCACCAACTGGGGCATGACCCCGCAGAAGGCGCTCGACTGGATCGACGAGAAAATGATCCCGTATTATCCGCTCGGCGTGTACAAGGATAAGTCTGCCTCTGCAGGGGCGGGCAGTGCTCGCCCGCAAAACGGTCAGGAGGTGCAGCCATGACCACACAAATTCTGATCGCCGGCTTCGGCGGACAGGGCATCCTGTTCGCCGGCAAATTCCTGGCAAACAAGGGCCTGCTCGAGGGCCGGCAGCTGTCGTGGCTGCCCTCCTATGGCCCGGAGATGCGCGGCGGCACCGCCAACTGCTCGGTGGTGCTCTCCGACGAGCCGGTGGGTTCACCGATCGTCAACAAGCCCGACGTGCTGATCGTGATGAACCTGCCGTCTCTGGACAAGTACGAGGACGCAGTGGTCCCCGGCGGCACGATCTTTGTCGATTCCACGCTGATCGGCCGCAAGGTCCGGCGGACAGACGTGCGGGCGTTCTACCTGCCCGCCACGCAGCTGGCCCAGCAGAACGGCATCTCGAGCCTCGCCAACATGATCATGCTCGGCAAGGTGCTGCGCGAGTGCGACTTCACCGGCTTTGACAACATCGAGGACGCCGTCCGCTCCGTGGTCTCAGCCAAGCACGCAGACCTCTTCGAGGTCAACCTCAAGGCTCTGAAGCTCGGCTACGAGAGCTGATGCGTTGATATTCCATTTACTTGAAAGGACCTCCATCCATGCGAAACGGCTTTGAGATCATCGACGTCCACACCCATGTGTATCCGGCGAAAATTGCCGAAAAGGCCGCCGGGGCGACCGGCACGTTTTATGGCGTCGGCCACGAACAGAGCGGCCTGCCGGAGGATCTGCTGCGCTGCATGGCCCGGGCCGGCATCGACCGCAGCCTGATCCACTCGGTGGCGACCACGCCGAAGCAGGTAGCCTCCATCAACACCTTCCTTGCCGAGACCGCCGCCGCCTCGGGCGGCCGGCTGATCGCCCTCGGAACGCTGCACCCCGACAGCCCGGACCAGGCCGCCGACGTGAAAAACGCCGCGGCGCTGGGCCTGCGCGGCATCAAGCTGCACCCGGAGATCCAGGGCTTTGCCCTCGACGATCCAAGGAGCCTGCGGATCTTCGGCCTGTGCGAGGAGCACGGGCTGCCGCTACTGCTGCACACCGGCGACCGGCGCTATGACTGCTCCAACCCGAACCGGCTGATCCCGGTGCTCTCGCAGTTTCCGGGGCTCAAGGTCATCGGCGCGCACCTGGGCGGGTGGTCGATTTACGAGCAGGCCGTGCCGCAGCTGGCCGGCATCGAAAATCTGTGGTTCGACTGCTCCTCCACCTTCTACTGGCTTGACCCGCAGATCGCGGCGCGACTGATCCGTCAGCTCGGCTGCGACCGGGTGATGTTCGGCTCGGACTTTCCCATGTGGACGCCCGAAACCGAGCTGGAAACCTTCCTCTCGCTCGATTTTACGGCAGAAGAGCAGGCCATGATCCTGAGCGGCAACGCCAAAACCGTCTTTGATCTCACATAAAAAACGCCGCGCCTCCGATCCGGAGACGCGGTGCTTTTTTATGTATTTATCAATGGAAATTTGCCTCGTAGATGTGCTTTGCCAGCGGGGCGGTGGCGAAATCGACGATGATCCAGCCGTCTTCGGCGCGCAGCTCCCGGCCCAGCAGGCGGTTGTTGAGATCGCTGGCGTACTTGTAGGGGTGGCCGAAGGGCAGCTTGCCCTTGGTGCTCAGGAAGCTCAGGGTCAGCGCGCCCTCCTGGTTGCTGCCGGCGCCCAGGCCGCCGATGAAGGCGGTCCACTTCTCCTCCACGGGATAGCTGTAGCGGTCCTGCACCCAGAGGGTGTAGTTGCCGTTGTCCCGGAAGGCCGTGCTCTGGTTCATATCGCCGGTGCTGCCCTGGCCGTCCCAGATGAGGGAAATGCCGGCGTTTGCGCCGAGATTTGCCTCGTCCTCATAGCGCCGCAGCAGCACGAGCTTGCCTCTGGCCTCGCCGAGGGTGGGCATCGTGTCGGTCAGCATCCAGCGATCGGCATTGAGGACGATGTAGTTGTCCAACAGGCGCTGGAAGTCTGCAACGGCATCTTTGCCGTGCTCCTGCTTGACCGCAAAGAGGATGGTCTCGGTCGGGTGCTTGTCGAGGAACTCGTAGCACTGCTTGAGCACCTCATCGAGGTACAGCGTCGCCGCCCAGGGCAGCGGGTTGGTCCGGCAGTTGACAAAGCCGTGCATCAGCTTCAGCCCGGGCTTGTCCTTGTCCACCGCGAGGCGGATGTCCAGATAGCGGAAGCCCGCCTCGAGCTGATCGGCGATGCTCTTGGTCTGGCACTTGCCGAAAAAGCCCAGGGTCACAAAGTGGGTGGCGCTGTCGTGCGTGCCGGGAATGGTCAGCTCATTGAGCGGCCGCTCGTTCGGCAGCTGGGCCATCCAGTCGCCGGCGCCGTCGATCCGGCCGCCCTTGTCGGTCTCGGTCAGCGGGATGATGTAGAGCACCAGCGCCGCGAGCAGCAAGACAAACAGCAAAAAGCCCAAAAATTTCAGCCCGAAATGGGATTTTTTCTTTTTCTCCGGTGCTTCCTTCTCCATGGTGACCTCCGAAAATGTTATTTGGTGCCGAAGATGCGGTCGCCCGCGTCGCCGAGGCCCGGCACGATATAGGCGTGCTCGTTGAGCTTCTCATCGACCGCGCAGACGAAGATGTCCACATCCGGATGCTCCTTCTGGACGCGGGCCACGCCCTCGGGGGCGGCGATGATGTCCATCAGAGTGATGTTCTTGCAGCCGTACTTTTCCTTGAGGATCTGGATCGAGGCCACAACGCTGCCGCCGGTGGCGAGCATCGGGTCCACAATGAAGACCTGCCGTTCGGAGATGTCGGGCGGCATCTTGCAGTAATATTCCACAGGCTCGTGGGTCTCCGGGTCGCGGTAGAGGCCGATGTGGCCGACCTTGGCCGAGGGAATGAGGTCGATCATCGCGTCCACCATGCCCAGGCCCGCTCTGAGGATCGGGACGATGGCAAGCTTCTTGCCGGCCAGCACCCGGACCTTTGCCGGAGCGACGGGGGTCTCGATCTCGATCTCCTCCGTCGGCAGGTTCCGCGTGGCCTCATAGCACATGAGGGCGGAAATCTCGTTGACGGCCTCGCGGAATTGCTTGACGCCGGTGTCCTTATTCCGCATGATCGAGAGCTTGTGCTGGATCAGCGGATGGTCCAATACGTGCAGTTCACCCATGAAAAATATCTCCTTTCGGTGATCAAAATAACAAATTAAAAAATGAAACTATGAAAAAATGAAAGAATTACGGTGTTTTCAAATGAGATTTGAAAACGAATTCAATGATATCCCGGAGGGATACCACAATTTTTTCATACTTTCATTCTTTCGTTCTTTCATTCCCTTATCGGCTGAGTCTTTCCGCGCGCTCCCGCTCTGCCTGGGACAGGCGGAGGTAGTTGGGGGTGATCTCCTTGGCGCTGGGGCTGAGCAGACCCTGCTGCGCCAGCTGCCAGGCGCACAGCGCGACCCCGGAGGCCCGCTGGTGGCGCAGCTGCTCGGGCATGAGCAGCAGGTTTTCAAATTGCCCGTGCAGCGCTTCATAGGCCAGCGCGGCGCCGTCGCCCATGAGCGTGACAGGCCCGTCCAGCTGCCGCAGATCGGCGGCCAGCTCCTCCAAGGAGATGGCCCGGTCCTCGCGCAGGCGGATGGGGGCGTCCCCGTCCGTGCGGAAGATCGCGTTGTAGACCTGGCTGCGCCGGGCGTCCATGCAGCAGCAGAGCAGCCCCGGTCTGGTGCCGGCGCTCCAGGCCATGGCCTCGAGCGTGGAGATGCCCGCACAGGGCAGCTCGCCGCCCCAGCAGAAGCCCTTGGCCGCCGCCGCGCCGATGCGCACGCCGGTGAAGCTCCCGGGTCCGTTGGCCCAGGCCACGGCGTCGACGTCAGATGGCTGCAGCTCGCAGTTTTGCAGCAGATCGTCCGCCATTTTCATCAGCGTCCGGGAGTGGGTCTGGCCGCTGTTCTGGAAGTATTCGCCGGTGAGCAGCCCGTCGGTCACCAGGGCCACCGAGGCCGCCTTGGCCGAGCTCTCAAAGGCCAGAATCCGCATCGAATCGTCCTCCCGTCACGGTGATGTGCCGCGTGTCGTCCTCCGTGGGGTCGTGCCGGATGTCGATGACGATGGGGTCCTCCAGCGCGTCCTCCACGTTTTCGCTCCACTCCACCGCACACACGCCGCCGCGGCGAAGGTAGTCCTCCCAGCCGATGTCAAACAGCTCGTCGGCCGAGGAGAGCCGGTACATATCAAAATGAAACAGCGGCAGCCGCCCGCTCGGATATTCGTTGACGATGGTGTAGGTCGGGCTGGTGACGCGGTCGGAAATGCCCAGGCCCGCGGCGATGCCCCGGGTCAGCGCGGTCTTGCCCGCGCCCAGATCGCCCCGGAAGGCGATCACGTCGCCGGGCTGCAGCCGCTCGGCCAGCCGGGCCCCGAGGGCCTCGGTCTCGGCGGGGCTGTGGGTGGTAATCAGCATAAGCATGGGTCCTTTGCGCAGTCTTTTCGATAGTATATCACAGTTTTCCCCAGAATGCAAAACCTAGTTTCAGAAATTGCGTTTTTTTCTGGGGTATGTGAGAAACTTTTCCGTTGTTTTTTCGTCCATTCTCTGTTATGATAAACTGGAACATTGAAAGGAGGTATGCCCCATGTCGCTCAGAGGCCCGCGGCTGAACCTGTTTGCCCTGCTGCTCTCTCTGGTTGCCATCGGCATCGGCATCTATCTGGTATTTTTCCAAAGCAGAGGCTTTCTCAAAACCGAGGCGGTCATCGTCTCCATCGAGGAGAACCCGGGCTCCGACACGGACGACCCGGACTACGACGTGACCGTCCGCTACAGCGTGGACGGCAAGGAGTACACCGAGCTGCTGGACTTTTACAGCGGCAGCTTCAAGGTGGGAAAGACCGTCCCCATCCGCTACAACCCGGACGATCCCGGTGAGATCCACGGCGGCGAGGGCTTCTCCATCTACATTCTGGCCATCGGCATCGTGATCCTAGCGGTGACCGTGTTCTCCTGGCTGCGCGGGCGCAAGGCCCAGAAGGCGCTCGAGCAGGCGCGGGGCTCCGTGAACAGCGTCACCTATGCCCCCTCCGTCCCCGGCCCCACGCGGCAGCTCTACTTCCTCACCGATCAGGGCACGCCCAAATACGGCCACCGCATCGAGGACGCACACCGCCGCGTGCTCTATGAGGCGAAGATGACCAAGTTCACGCTGCTCACGCCCTTCGGCTTCGACTTCATCGACCACGAGCACGGCACGACCACACCCCATCTGATCGGCCACGAGGAGTCGAGCGAGTGGGACAGCATCCTCATCGACAACCACCACACCTTCACCTTTGACGGCGAGTTCATCTGGCAGCACCTCAAGCGCAGCGGCATCACCGTGGAATCCAGCCTGGATCCGAGCAATCCGCTCAAGCTCCGCTACGAGATCTTCCGGGACGGCCGGCACATCGCCACTGCCGTGGCAAGCAGCATCCATGTGCACGAGGAAGACGCGGCGCAGCACGGCAGCGTTGCCAACGCGATCCCCGCCATGGGCTTCTACCGCATCACCACGACCGAAACCAATCTCGATCTGCTGTTTGTGACGCTGCTGGCCTTTGCGCGCAGCGACGCCAGCGACGCCCAGGGCGGCAACCGCAAGGCCCTGTTCAACACGATCAAAAACCTCAGGAATTCTTAAAGGAGGGCCATCCATGAAACGAAACCGCATCCTGCCGGTGCTGCTGGTGCTGGCGCTCATCCTGTCTCTGGCTGCCTGCACCAAGGCAGCGCCCACCGCGCCCACTGAGGCCGCCGCGCCCACTGAGGCCGCCGCGCCCACCGAGGCCGCCAAGGACCCTGCCGAGGTCGCGCAGGGCATTTACGAATGCATGATGAAGGAAGACTCAGAATACACCGAGATCAAGGGCTACTATGCCGACATGCCCGAGGTCGTGTTCACCGAGACCGTGGACGGCGGCAAGATCACCGTCTCTGCCAGCGGCAATGAGTACGCCGAGGGCACCTGGGAATACGTGGTGGACGGCGACTACCTCAGCTCCACCTATCAGACCGACAACATGCTGGGCGCGCTGCTGGCCAACGCGATGGCCTGCGTCGTTGGCGACTATCTGGGCATGGACCCGGAGCTCGTGCGCGGCTACGTCAAGGGCATCGCTCAGTTTGACATCCAGAGCGACGATGTGCGCATCGAGCTCGACGAGGCGGCCGGCACCTGCGCCGTCTCCTACCGGATCACCGGCCCCTATGAGATGAAGGAGCTGAGTCAGATGGTGGTCGACGAGCGGATGCTGGAGATGTATGACCCGCTCGAGGACGGCACCCGCACCGTCGGCTTCTCTGTGGGCAAGCTGACGATGGTCTGCATCGGCTCTCAAGAGGACTGCACCTTCGTCGTCTCGGAGATCGGCGAGCTGGACGAAACTGCGCTCAATTCCGTGCGCAACGCCGTCGCCCACTTCAAGCCCAACGGCTATGAGGCCTTCGGCGAGAACTACACCGCGCTTGAGGAGATCGAGACCGACGCCTACACCGTCACCTTCACCCCGGACAGCGCGCTGCTGGCAGACTACGGCATCGAACAGACCGAGGGCCGCAGCTACCTGCAGATCCATTTCGGCAGCTGAGTTGATTGAAAAAACAGGCACCGCACGGAATCCCATTCCGCGCGGTGCCTGTTTTTTTCCTATTCCTTATTCACTATTCCCTATTCACTATTCCCTCAAAACTCTATTCCGCGCTGCGCCAGACCTGGACGTCATTGATCACAATCGCGCTGGCCTGGGAGATGGGCTGGGGGTTGAGAAATAGGATGGTGAAGCTGAGATCGCCGTTTTGCTCAAAATCTTCCCACACAACGCCGGGGTCCTCGGCCGTGTAGGAGCTTCCGTCCGGGTATTCCACGGTCAGAGTCTTCACGCCGCCGTAGTCCACCGGCGGCAGCCAGGCGAGCAGGTCCAGCAGACGGACGCGCACATCCTCGGGCGTGTCCTCGCTCGTCATCAGCTCCTCCAGATCCGCCTCCGTCATGGCTGCCCAGTCGGCCCCGGGAAGCAGCGCCTCCAGCTCCTCCGGATAAGCTGCCCGCAGCCGGTCGATCTGCGCGTCATGGACATGGGGATTGTCCATGAGGGCGATGCCGCCGAAAGAAGTCAGATGCAGGCTCTTGAGCGGCAGACCCGCTTCTGCAAGCGTCTGCCGGTCGAGCGCGAGTTCCTGCGTGGGCGCCAGCTCGATCCGGCCCAGATCAAACTCCCAGCTGCCGGGCAGCTCGATCTGCCGCGAGCCGTCAAACAGTGCCGGGGCGTTCTCCTTGGAGGAGATGCCAAAGCCTCCGTTTTCCCCGCCGCCAAGCCGCAGTCTGGCATCGAGCGTGCGCACGTCCTCATTCGTGATCCACATGAGCATGAAGCTCGCGGTGCCGTCATCGTTTTTCACCGCCACCGAGGAGCCGCCGCCGGTCACGCCGGTGTCCAGGTGGCTGCTGCCCCAGAAGCCCCAGTCGGTCATGTCGTCCGGGAACTCAAAGCCCTCGGGCGGGGTGATTGTGAGCGTCAGATAGACCAGGGATTTGGTCTGGTCGGCAAAGCCCATGACGGAGTCCAGCGTCACGGTGGTGCCGTGGTCCGTGCAGCGGATGCCGTAGTCCACAGATGCGTTGTCGATCAGCTGCTGGCCGGTTTCATCGATGGCGACGGCCTCCCGGCCGCCGGTGTGGGGTCCCGCGGCCATCAGGCGCGCGGTGTTGGCGTGGGAAATGGCGTAGGCCACCGCGCCGATGCTCAGAGCGATCACCAGAATTGCCGCGATCAGGGCGGCTCCTGGGATGCGCCGGCGCATGGGGACGGGCCCTGACCTGTCATTTCGAGGGAGCCTGCGACCGAGAAATCCGTTCCTCTTTTTCATGGAGAGAGACGGATTTCTCGCTGCGCTCGAAATGACAGAAATGGGCGTTTGTACGGCGCGGGCGGAGAGTACGGTCTCGTCGTCGAGCTCGCCCAGCGCGTCGATCAGATCATAGGGTTTCATCGAAATATCCACACTCCTTTAAGTAAGATTTCAGTTGTTTTCGGGTCCGGTGCAGCATCGAGCGCACCTTGACCCGGGAGAAGCCGAAGCGCGCTGCGATCTCCGGCGCGCTGTCAAAGTACCAGTAGCGGCTGACAAAGACGGCGCGCTGCGTCGGCTCCAGGGTCTGCACAAAGCCGCGCAGCACCCGGGCCAGCTCCTTGCGCTCGACGGTGTCCTCCACACTCGATGGGGCGGGGATGCACTCGCTGAGCTCGTCGAGACACACGGGCAGCTCCCCGCCGCCGCGCTTTTCCGAGCTTCGCCTGCGCCAGCGGTCGATGGCAAGGCCGCGCGTGAGCCTGGCCAGATACGCCGGAAGCTGTTCGGGCGCCTGCTGTGGGATCTGCGTCCAGGCCTTGAGCCAGACGTCGTTAACGCACTCCGCCGCATCCCCGGCATCGCCGAGAATGCGCAGTGCGATGGCGCGCAGATACGCGCCGTATCGCTGCTCGCTGGCCGTGATCGCAGCCTCCGACCGCGCTTGGTACAGACGAATGATTTCCTGATCCTCCAATGGCATACACTCCTTTGCGAACCGGATCAAAAAATAAGGGACAGATGGCAGTGGACAGTTGAAAGTGGAAAGTGGAAAGTGGAAAGCGGAAAGTGGAAAGTGGACAGTAAACACAAAATCGGATCTTTGGGTAGGGGACGGCGTCCTCGACGTCCCGACGGTCGGCACCGTAGCGGACGGGTTTCCCGTCCCTACGGGTGTGGTATGTTGGGACGGGCGACCCGTACGCTATGAGTGCAGTACACGTCGGCGGGCCGTCGAGACGCCGGCCCCTACGCCGCTCTCGTATCACCTGCTGCCTGCTTCGCGGGCCGTCGAGGACGCCGGCCCCTACGCCGCTCTCGTATCGCCTGCTGCCTGCTTCGCGGGCCGTCGAGACGCCGGCCCCTACGCCGCTCTCGTATCGCCTGCTGCCTGCNTGCTTCGCGGGCCGTCGAGACGCCGGCCCCTACGCCGCTCTCGTATCGCCTGCTGCCTGCTTCGCGGGCCGTCGAGACGCCGGCCCCTACGCCGCTCTCCTATTGCCTATTGCCTCTTCCCTATTGCCTCTGAACACTGTCCACTATCCACTACCCACTAATATATCCGCAAACGGTCGAAAACTGTTGCATCCGGGCGAACAGTTTTCAATTATTTTACAATTCCGAGGTTGACATTTGGAAATTGCGTGCTATAATACGGTTAGCACTCAGGAAGACAGAGTGCCAAACCTCAGCCGATCCTGTTGTTCTGAGCGCAGCAAAGCACCGGCAGCGCATGTCGGAGCCTTCGCCGCGACGCGAACGCGTCCCTCCGGGCGCTCAGAATGACTGACATCGTAACCTTGTAATATTTTTAAGGAGGCATTCCTATGAAGTTAAGACCCCTGGCTGACCGCGTGCTGCTCAAGCCCGTGGAAGCCGAAGAGACCACCAAATCCGGCATCATCCTGTCCACCGCCAACAAAGAAAAGCCCACCGTGTCCGAGGTTGTCGCTGTCGGCCCCGGCGGCGTGATCGACGGCAACGAGGTCGTGATGACCGTCAAGCCCGGCGACAAGGTCGTTGTGGCAAAGTATGCCGGCACCGAGGTCAAGCTCGACGGTGTGGAGTACGCAATTGTGCGCCAGAACGACATTCTGGCGGTCGTGGAATAAGGAGGAAGAATCATGGCAAAGCAGATTTTGTTCGGCGAAGACGCAAGAAAGAAGCTCCAGTGCGGCATTGACCAGCTGGCGAACACCGTCAAGGTCACCCTGGGCCCCAAGGGCCGCAACGTGGTGCTCGGCAAGAAGTACGGCGCTCCCCTGATCACCAACGACGGCGTGACCATCGCCAAGGACGTGGAGCTCGAGGACGCTTTTGAGAATATGGGCGCGCAGCTCGTGCGCGAGGTTGCCACCAAGACCAACGACGTGGCCGGCGACGGCACCACCACCGCCACCCTGCTGGCCCAGGCCATCGTCAAGGAGGGCCTGAAGAACGTGACCGCCGGCGCCAACCCCATGGTCATGCGCAAGGGCATCGAGAAGGCCGTCAAGGTCGCCATCGACGCCATCAAGTCCAACAGCGAAGAGATCCACGGCTCGGACGACATCGCCCGTGTCGGCACCGTCTCCTCCGGCGACGAGGAGGTCGGCAAGCTGATCGCCGAGGCCATGGAGAAGGTCTCCTCCTCCGGCGTCATCACCATCGAGGAGTCCAAGACCGCCGAGACCGGCCTGGACGTCGTCGAGGGCATGCAGTTTGACCGCGGCTACATCTCCCCCTACATGGTCACCGACACCGACAAGATGGAAGCCGTCATCGACGATCCTTACATCCTGATCACCGACAAGAAGATCAGCGCCATCCAGGAGATCCTGCCTGTGCTCGAGCAGATCGTGCAGGCCGGCAAGAAGATGGTCATCATCGCCGAGGACGTCGAGGGCGACGCCCTGGCGACCCTGCTGGTCAACCGTCTGCGCGGCACCTTCACCTGCGTGTGCGTCAAGGCCCCCGGCTTCGGCGACCGCCGCAAGGAAATGCTCCGCGACATCGCCATCCTGACCGGCGGCACCTACGTGTCCTCCGATCTGAACATGGATCTGAAGGAGGTCCAGGTCTCCGACCTCGGCCGTGCCCGCCAGATCAAGTCCACCAAGGACAACACCACCATCGTCGACGGCATGGGCGATCCCGCTGCGATCCAGGACCGCATCCGCGAGATCAAGGCCGCCATCGAGGTGACCACCTCCGATTACGACAAGGAAAAGCTGCAGGAGCGGCTGGCCAAGCTGTCCGGCGGTGTGGCCGTCATCCGCGTCGGCGCGCCCACCGAGGTCGCCATGAAGGAGCAGAAGCTCCGCGTGGAGGATGCGCTCAACGCCACGAGAGCTGCCGTTGAGGAAGGCATCGTCGCCGGCGGCGGCACGGCTTACGTCAACGCGATCCCCGCTGTGGAGCGCCTGGTTGCCAAGCTCTCCGGCGACGAGAAGACCGGCGCGCAGATCATTGCCCGCGCCCTGCAGGCCCCCATCCGTCAGATCGCCGAGAACGCCGGCGTGGACGGCTCCGTGGTCTTTGAGAAGATCAAGAACAGCCGCAAGCTCGGCTACGGCTACGACGCCTACAAGGACGTGTTCTGCGACATGATCCCCGCCGGCATCGTGGACCCGACCAAGGTGGCAAGAATCGCGCTCGAGAGCGCCGCTTCCATCTGCGCGAGCGTGCTGACCACCGAGTCCCTCGTGGTCGACAAGCCCGATCCCCAGGCGGACGCCGCCATGGCAGCCGCAGCTGCCGGCGCCGGCGGCATGGGCGGGATGTACTAAGCCGCAGCAGCAATAAAGCAACAAAGCAGGAACCTCTCTGCGGGGTTCCTGCTTTGTTGTTTTCCCAATTCTGTGACATTTCGGCGGCGCAGGCTTGCCGCTGCCGAAACAGATGTGGGGCGCCTTGAAAAAACGGAAAAATATTCGGCTCCGGCTCTTGAAAATGCAGGATTCTTCCGATATATTGGAATTACAGGAATCGGATCTACAAACAAGAGGAAACGGTTCTGATGCCGCCGCCGCGGCGCAACGGAACAGGAATGAGAAGCGATAAAAAAGGAGGATGATCCCGATGCGGAAATCAAAACGGATTCTAAGCCTGCTGCTTTCACTGCTGCTGCTGTTGACCCTGCTCCCTGCGGCAAGCCTGGCGGAGGAGGAACAGCCGGAGCAGACGCCTGACGAGTCCTATGTCTTCACGGAAGAGGACTACGCCCTCGTCGAAAACGATGTGTTTGCAAGGATAACAGACCTGGAGGCGGAGGAACTCCACCCTGCCCGCGGCACGCCCGCTACGCCGGACGACTATGCGCGGATCCTGCCGCAGGTGATCGAGGCAATCGAATCTTCGGAAACCTATGTGGAGGGGTCTCTGGTGCGCAACGGAGATTTTGTTTGGTGGCGCGCCAGCAACGGCATGGCCTGCGCTTTCAGCCCCTACAGGGAGGCCGTCAGCCACGGCTGGCAGGACCCCGAACGGATGACCGGAGAAGAAGATCCGGAGGTGCTCGATGCGCTGCTTGAGGATCTGGAAACCACCCGCGCGGGTACTTCCTCCTCTGTCAAGGTGGCGCTGATCCAGCCGTTCTGGGACAACAATACAAGCCCGGACGGCTGCCTGGATTCGAGCTTCAAATCCTCCTCCCCCAAATACAAGGATATGTGGCAGAGGCTCTGCAAGACGGCCGGCTGCTCGACGAACTACCGGTACACGCTGAAGGACGCAACGGTGGATGCCATCGCCAAATGTATGGTGGAATGCGGCATCGTCATCGTCGATTCCCACGGCGACACCGACTGCTGGACAAGAGGTACCGCGGCGACCGAGGACACTTCAAACTCCAGCTATATCGATCTGACCTCCCTGAGCGGTATTACGGCAAAGGACATGGAGACCGCCACGGGGCCGCACGGAAAGTACTCGCATGCCTATACATATAACTTCGGCGAGGTGCAGGTCGACGGCACCTGCATTGCAAATCATATGAACGGGAATGCGCCGAAGAGCTTCCTCTATCTGGGCATGTGCCTGGGCATGGCGAGCCCGGGGATGTACCAGCCGCTCCGGGAACGCGGTGTGGAAGCGGTGTTCGGCTGGTCCCGGACGGTGACCTTCTCCGGTGACTGCGCCTATATGGAGACGATCCTGGAGGCGATCAACGAAGGCAAAACTGTCGGAGAGGCCGTTGCAGCGGCAAAGAAGGACCATGGGGATTGGGATCCGGGAAAATACTTCTCGTCTCTGTCGAGCGCACAGGATCACGACGCCGCGTTCCCCATCGTTGTGTCTTCGCAAGACGGGTACCCCGGTCAGCAGAAAGTGCAGAACGTATTTTCGTTCCAATCCAACTGGAAGATGACCAGTGCATATCCCTTGCTCACCGGCACCGTCAGCGTCACGCCCGCGAGCCCCGTGTATGGAGACAAGCTGCAGTTTTCTCTGGGCGGAGAGGCCTATGCTCTGCAGCAGAGCGGCGTATCCATCGTCGGCGTCTGGGAGCGTTCGGCCGACGGTAAAACCGGTTGGACTGCCTTCACCGGCGGGTCGCATACCGCCAACCTCGACGACATTGGCAAGTATCTGCGGATTCGCGTTTCCGCCGTCGATTACATCGGCTATCTCTACAGCTCCCCCGTGCTTGTGACAAAGGCGCCGAACAAGTCACCGGTGGTCAAGCCGCAGCTGTGGGGCAGCGGCACCCAGGTCACGGTGACGAATTCCCAGAGCAATCAGGAATATTTCCTGCTGAACTACAAGAAGGACATTGCCAACCTGACGGCGAGCGACTGGGCCGCCGCCAAGCCCGGCAACGGCGGGAGCCTGACGCTGAACGGCACGGCAAATTCGGTCAACTACGTCTATACCCGCATCAGGGAGACGGCCACCACCCTTGCCGGCGCCAACGTCGTCACAGCGAATACATATCTGGGAGAGAACGCTTCGCTGAGCGGCATCAGTCTGAGCTATGCACTTCTCGATTCCAGCGGGAATCCCAAGGCAACGGAGCTCGACGAGATGGGCCTCTATGCCTACGCTAAAGTAGGTGACATTATCCGGATCACTGCCGAACCGGTGCCGTCGAACGTTACCTTCAACGGCGTCCGGGGAGAGAACTGGCTGGTGAATTCGTCCTCCACCAACACGAGCTACGGACGGTACTATACGTCGCAGGGCTGCTATCAGCCGCTCGGCAAGGACCAGTATTACACTACCGTCTATTTCCGGGCGGAACAGCAGATCAATCATCTGAAGCTCTCGGCGCAGTATTACTACGGCTACAACAGCCTGGCCTATGACAGCTTCTCCCTCAACGTCGCAAACAGCAGCGGAGAATACCTGTTTGATTCCGCGTCCGCCAGCATAACCGTCTATGTGGGCGGTACGGTCACATACTACCCCGTCAAGTCGATCCCCGACCGGGCGGATCTGACCGGAGCGACAATCTCCTACCGCAGCGGCACCGGCACCAGAGCGCCGGTAGTCGCGCTGAGCGGAAATTACGTCACCGTCAACGCATGGAACGCCACAGGCGGCCTTTACTATTACGATCTGTACAAAAACGGCAGCAAAATCCCGGGCGGCATCACTGTAGAGATCACGACCCCGCCGGTGGATTCGCTGACCCTGTCGCCGTCGACGCTGACCGTGCATCCCGGCAAGAGCTATACGCTCACGCCGAAGTTCCTCCCGACAAACTCTGAAACCGCGGTCACCTGGTCGAGCAGCAACACAGCGGTCGCCACCGTCAACCAGGGCGTGGTGACAATCAATTCCACCGCAGGCATCGGCGAGACCGCCACCATCACCGCCAAGGCCGGCGGAAAAGAGGCCACCTGCCTGGTCACGGTATTCGGCGAGAAGTTTGACCTGGACGTCGGCGGCGTGCGGGTCACCACCGACAACCTCGGTGACATTCTCGGCAACGGCGTGTTCAGCTTCGACGGGCGCAACGTCCTGACCATCAACGGCAGCTATTCGTCGAGTGACAAGCTGATCTACAACTACGGCGTGGACGATCTGACCATCTACGTGAAGGGCAATTCCACCCTGACCTGCACAGGCTCGGGGAAGGATGCGATCGTCCTGCATCCGGACACCACCATCACCGGCAGCGGCAAGCTGACCGTGCATGCAGCCTCCGGATGCGGCATTTATGCCTCATCTTACGATACGACCCTGACGGTTGAGAACGTCACACTGGTCGCAAGCGGCGAATGGGGCATCGCCGGACCGAGCGGGAGCAACGGCACCGCACTCCGGATCCGCCACGCGAACGTGACCGCCTCCGGCGGCAGCGGGGCAATCTGCGACTTTGGCGGAGGCGTCACGATCCGGAACGGAAAAATCGATAAACCGCAGGGCGGCAGGATCGGCAGCGGCGGTCAGGCCATCGTCGAACCTACCGGAGCCATCGCCACCAACGTGGTGATGAAAGCCGTTGAAAACCCCTTTACGGATGTGGCAGAGGACGCATACTACTATGATCCGGTGCTCTGGGCCTACTACCACGATCCGCAGATCACCTCCGGCACCTCGGAGACCACGTTCAGCCCGAACGCCACCTGCACCAGAGCGCAGGTCGTGACCTTCCTCTGGCGTGCGGCGGGGCAGCCGGAGCCGACGACGACGGTCAATCCGTTCAAGGATGTGAGCAGCGGCGCCTACTATTACAAGGCCGTTCTGTGGGCGGTGGAAAAGGGCGTCACAGACGGCACCTCCAAGACGACCTTCAGCCCGAATAACGGCTGTACCAGAGCGCAGGTCGTGACCTTCCTGTGGCGTGCCGAAGGAAAGCCGAAGCCGACCTCGACCAGCAATCCGTTTACGGACGTGACCGGCGGCTACTATTACGACGCGGTGCTGTGGGCGGTCGAGAACAATATCACATCCGGCACCAGCACAACGAAATTCAGCCCCAACGCCACCTGCACAAGAGGTCAGGTCGTGACCTTCCTCTACAGAGATCTGGCCGGCTGATATTGCAAAATCGGGCAGGAGTTCACCCTTCCACAAGGTGAATTCCTGCCCGTTTTTGATTGCCAATTTCTATCTGCTATTCTGCTGCTGAAAATATTTATTCTGCCGGCTTGACAGTTTCGAGGTTTTCGCTTATGATGAATCAGAAGAAAGAGAGGCGTTTTTCATGCTGAGAATCGAACATCTGACAAAAGCCTACGGCGACAAGGTCGCTGTGGACGATCTGAGCCTGCACATCCGGCCGGGTGAAATCTACGGCTTCATCGGCCACAACGGCGCCGGCAAGACCACCACGCTGCGCTCCGCCGTGGGCATCCAGCGCTTTGACGCGGGTGAAATCTACATCTGCGGCACCTCGATCCGCGAAGACCCCATCGCCTGCAAGCGGCAGCTTGCCTACATCCCCGACAACCCCGATCTGTACGACTTCATGACCGGCATCAAGTACCTGAACTTCATCGCCGACATCTTCGGCGTGAGCGCCCAGGACCGCCAGACGCGCATCCGCACCTATGCTGACCGCTTCGAGCTCACAGCCGATCTGGCTCAGCCGATCTCGGCCTACTCCCACGGCATGAAGCAGAAGCTGGCCGTCATCGCGGCGTGGCTCCACGACCCGAAGCTCATTCTGATGGACGAGCCCTTCGTGGGCCTGGACCCCAAGGCCTCTCACCTGCTCAAGGAGATGATGCGCGAGGTCTGCGACCGCGGCGGCGCCATCTTCTTCTCCACCCACGTGCTGGAGGTGGCCGAAAAGCTCTGCGACAAGGTCGCCATCATCAAGCAGGGCAAGCTCATCCGCTCGGGCACCATGGACGAGGTCCGGGGTGACGACTCCCTCGAGGAGGTCTTCCTGGAGCTGGAGGCGGAAGAATGCTGAAAATACTGCTGAAAAAACAGCTGATGGAGGTCTTCCGCAGCTATTTCTACAACCCGAAGAAGAACACCGCCCGCTCCAAGGCCGGCATCATCGGCATGTTCCTGCTCTACATCTTCCTGATGCTGGGTGTGATCGGCGTCTCGCTGGGCTTTTTGGCCTGGACCATGTGCGGCGCGTTCGTGGCCGCGGACATGGGCTGGCTGTACTTTCTGATCTTCGGCTTTATGGCGGTCCTTCTGGGCGTGTTCGGCAGCGTGTTTTCCACCTTTACCGGGCTGTATCTGTCCAAGGACAACGATCTGCTGCTCTCCATGCCGATCCCCGTGGGCAGCATCATCGTCTCCCGTCTGCTGAACGTCTACCTGATTGGCCTGATGTACATCGCGGTCGTGCTGCTGCCGGCGTTCATCGTCTACTGGATCTTCGGCACCTGCAGCCTGGCTGTGGTGATCGGCTGCCTGGTGATGCTGCTGCTCGTCTCGGTCTTTGTGCTGCTGCTCTCGTGCCTGCTGGGCTGGGTGGTGGCGAAGCTCAGCCTCAAGCTCAAAAACAAAAGCTTCGTCTCCGTGCTCATCGCCCTTGCAGGCATCGGCCTGTACTACTTCCTGTATTTCAAGGCGCAGGTGCTGCTGCGGCAGCTGATCGAGAACGTCGTGGTCTACGGTGAGCAGGTCAAGGGCTCGGCCTACGGGCTCTACCTCTTCGGCCGCATCGGCGAGGGCGACTGGCTGGCCATGCTGCTCTTCACGGCAGTCATTGCGGTGCTGAGCGTGCTGGTCTGGCTGCTGTTAAAAAAGAGCTTTCTCTCCATCGCCACGGCCAGCGGCGCGCAGAAGAAGACGGTCTACCGCGAGAAGGCCGCGAAGCTGCAGAGTCCCGACCGGGCGCTTTTGGGCAAGGAGCTGCGCCGCTTCGCCTCCAGCGCCAATTATATGCTCAACTGCGGCCTGGGCCTGCTGTTCCTGCTGGCCCTCGGCGTGGGACTGCTGATCTACGGCGCGGAAATGGTTCCCGAAATCGACCGCATGCTCCGGCCGGGCAGCGCTGCAGTGCTGCTGTGCGCGGCGTTCTGCCTCATGAATTCCATGAACGACATGGCGGCGCCCTCTGTTTCGCTCGACGCCCGCACGCTCTGGCAGGTCCAGTCGCTGCCGGTCTCCGGCTGGCAGGCGCTGCGCGCCAAGCTCAACATGCATCTGCTGCTCATCGCGGGGCCGGCACTCTTTGCCGTCGTCAGCGCGGCGATCGCCCTGCAGGACGGGATCGCGGTGCGGCTGCTGTTCGTGCTGGTCTGCCTGCTGACCGCGCTGCTGCAGGCCGAATGGGACCTGTTTGTCGGCCTGAAGCTGCCTAATCTGCACTGGACCAACGAGATCACCGTCATCAAGCAGAGCGGTGCCGTGGCGCTGGCGATGTTCGGCGGCTGGGGCTTGGCGCTGGTGCTGGGCGGGCCCTGGTTCCTGCTGCGGCTTGACGCCGCGGTCTATCTCGGCATCGTCGCGGCCCTCACCGCAGCGCTGGACCTTCTGCTCTGGCAGTGGCTCAAAAAACGCGGCGGGATTGTTTATTCCAACCTGTAAACAAATCAGGGGAGGCTTTCAGCCTCCCCTGATTTTTACTTTTTCCGGCTTTCAAAGTCCTCGTTGATCTTCGCGCTCCAGTCGGCGGAGAGGGGCGCGCAGCTGCGGATCTGGCCGATGGCGGCGCTGACGGTCTCATAGACCACGTGGGTGCCCTTCTGATCGGCGTGGTAGTTGACGGCGCGGTCCTCGCGGATGCCGAAGCGCTTGGCGGTCTGCACGGCGTCGATGTTGGCCGCCAGGAACAAAAACTCCCAGCCCTGCTCCTTCTTTTCCGCGATCATCCGGCGCACCTCGTCAGCCCCGTAGCGGCGGCTGGCGTTCTCCATGCCGTCGGTCGTGATGACAAAGAGCGTCTGCGCCGGCACGTCCTCGGCCCGGGCGTACTTTTGGATGTTGGAGATGTGGCGGATCGCGCCGCCGACGGCGTCGAGCAGCGCCGTGCAGCCGCCGACATCGTAGTCCCGGTCGGTCATCGGCGCCACCTGCTCGAGCGGCAGCCGGTCGTGGAGCACGCTGGAGTCGTTTGAAAACAGCACCGTGGAGACATAGCACTTGCCGTCCTCCTTCTTCTGCTTTTCCAGCATCGCGTTGAAGCCGCCGATCGTGTCGGCCTCGAGCCCTGCCATGGAGCCGCTGCGGTCGAGGATGAAGACCAGCTCGGTGGTGTTGTTCTTTTCGTTTTTCATGATGCATACCTCCAAAAAATAAGTGTGGTTGTGTTTCCTTACAACCACACTTTATCATTTTGGAACTCATATTTGGTCGCCTGGAAGGCGACATATTCAGAAGGTCGCAACCTCCTGCAAAGGCGCTTCGGCGGGGCTGACGGAGATCGCCGTGAGCACCGGGCCCACGCCCTTGTAGAGCGCGTGGCGCTTGACCTCGACCCGGGCCTTGACGTTGACCCAGTCGCGCACCTTGAGGTTCTTCGCCTCGGCGTAGCGGCAGGGCAGGCCCATGAAGGCGATGTCCGCCTCGCAGCAGGTCATCACAAAGCGGCCCGGGGCAAACATGCCGGCCCGGTCGTTCTTGAGCCGGGCCACCTGGCCCTTGAAGCGGACGATCTTGCCGTCGTACTTCTTCGGCTCCTCGGAGATGTCCCGGTAGAACAGCGCATAATCGTCGTCGTTGATCGTGATCTCGGGCTTGGTGATGTCAAACGGCAGCGGGTCCTCGATCTCGTCGAACTCGGTCGAGCCGTCGGTGTACTCGTAGACGATGTCGATCCGGCGGTTGACGGCCCGGGCGATCTTGTGATAGGGCATCACGTCGGCGCCCTTGGGCATGCGGTTGAAGACCACCATCTCCGCGCCGGAGAGCTTGTCCACCACCAGCTGCCGCATGTTGGTGTTGTAGCTGAGGAAGGTGTTCGCGTCGGCAAACATGACCTCCTGCGCCAGCTGCCAGTCGCCGGGCATCTTCTCATAGAAGGGCATGATCATCTTCATGCCGTTGAGCTCAACCACAACGCGCTCGGCGCGGTATTTCTTGGCAAAGGCCGCCAGCACGTCGGTGGGCACGGCCTCCTGGTCGGTGATCACCTCAAGATACACGTTCTTGTGGGGATAGGCGGACAGGTCGTATTCCTCCTCGCCCTCCTCGCACACCAGCAGCAGCGTCCGCTCGCCGGCGTTGAAGCGGGGATCGCAGAGGGTCTCCTGGATGAATTTTGTCTTTCCGGACTCCAGAAATCCGGTGAATGCATAGACAGGGATTGGCATAAACTGCCTCCAATATCGTAGGGGGTGGCGTCCTCGACGCCCCACTTGGTTTTTGTTGTTTTGTGCGGCAACGGGGCGTCGAGGACGCCGCCCCCTACCAATCAGACGCCGAACAGGCCGGAAATGGCCTCTTCGTCCAGCTTCGAGCCGATCACGCAGAGTCTGCCGATGACCTCGCTGGTGCCGTAGCGCACGTCGACCTCGCCGGGCACATGGTCAAAGTGGATCCAGCGGCCGTCCTCGGCTTGGACAATGCCCTTGGCCCGCAGGACCATGCCGTAGGTCCAGGTGTCGTCGAGCGCCTCGAGGGCCTCGCGCAGGGCTTCCTCAGTGAACTTCTTCGTGGTCTCCTTGCCCCAGCTGGTGAATACCTCGTCGGCGTGATGATGGTGGTGGTGATGGTGATGATGCTCGTGCTCGTCCTCATCGTCGTGGTGATGGTGGCAGGCGCAGTCGGGATCGTCGCACTCGTCGTCATCGTCGTCGTGATGATGATGGTGCTCGTGCTCGTCCTCGTCCTCATCGTCGTGGTGATGGTGATGGTGGTGCTCGTGCTCGTGCTCGTCCTCGTCCTCATCGCCGTGGTGATGGTGGCAGGCGCAGTCGGGATCGTCGCACTCGTCGTCATCGTCGTCATGATGGTGGTGATGGTGCTCGTGCTCGGCCTCCTCGGCAAGCTTTTTGAGCTCCTCTGCCAGGGTCTCGGTGTTCTCCATGGCAGCGAGCAGCTGCGCGCCGGTCAGCTCGTCCCAGGGGGTGGTGACAAGGGTGGCCTTGTCGTTCTTGCTGCGGATCAGCTCGACGGCCTTGGCCAGCTTTTCCTCGCTCATGCCGCCGGTGCGGGAGAGGATGATGCAGGCGGCGGTCTCGATCTGGTTGTTGTAGAACTCGCCGAAGTTCTTCATATAGAGCTTGACCTTGGTGGCGTCGGCCACGCACACGGCGCTGCCGAGAACGGCCTCATGCTCGGCGGCGTTCTGCACCGCGCGGATCACGTCGGAGAGCTTGCCCACGCCGGACGGTTCGATCAGGATGCGGTCGGGGTGGTATTCGTGGATGACCTGCTTGAGCGCTGCGCCGAAGTCGCCCACGAGGGAGCAGCAGATGCAGCCGGAGTTCATCTCATTGATGCGGATGCCGGATTCCTTCAGGAAGCCGCCGTCGATGCCGATTTCACCGAATTCGTTCTCGATCAGCACCAGCTGCTCGCCCTGATAGGCCTCTTTGATGAGCTTCTTGATGAGGGTCGTCTTGCCCGCGCCCAAAAAGCCGGAGAAAATGTCAATTCTGGTCATGATTTTGCCTTCTTTGCTATAAATTTTCCACCCAATATTGTATCACAGTCTGTCAATAGGTAAATGTAAATTTTCTGTTACTTCATGATTGCGTCATAGAGAGCGTTTTTTGCAAAGCCCGTGTCCTTGGCCGCCTGTTTGACCGCGTCCTTTTTCGTCATGCCGCCGGCGATGAGCGCCTGGGCCAGGGCCACGGCCTCCTCGAGCGTGGTCTCCTCCCGGCTGGGGGCCGCGCCGTCCAGCACCAGGACAAATTCGCCCCGGGGCTCGTTCGCATCAAAATACGCATCGGCCTCACCCAGCGTCATGCGCAAAACCTCCTCGTGCAGCTTGGTCAGCTCCCGGCAGAGGCTGATGCGGCGCTCCGGGCCCAGCGCCGCGAGCAGGGCCGCAAGCGTTTCGCGCAGGCGGTGGGGCGCCTCGTAGAGGATCACGGTGCGCTCTTCGCGCAGCAGGGCGCCCAGGCGCAGCTTCCGCTCCTTTTTGTCGGCGGGCAGAAAGCCCTCGAAGACAAAGCGGCCGGTGGGCAGCGCCGAGACGCTCAGCGCCGTGATGGCCGCGCAGGGGCCAGGGAGCGCGACCACCGGCACGCCGGCCTCGGCGCACAGGCGCACGAGGTCCTCCCCGGGGTCGGAGATGGCCGGGCAGCCCGCGTCCGTGACCAGCGCGCAGCTTTCGCCGTTCTGCAGCCGGGCCAGGATCCTCGGGCCGCTTTCGAGCTTGTTGTGCTCATGGTAGCTGACCAGGGGCTTTTTGATCTCCAGGTGGTTGAGCAGCTTCAGAGACACGCGGGTGTCCTCGGCCGCGATGAAATCCGCCGCCGCCAGCGTATCCCGGCAGCGGGCTGAAATATCCCCCAGATTGCCGATCGGCGTGGGGACGAGATAAAGAGTTCCGGACATAGTTGCCTCCAATTCTGCCGTAGTGGCCGATGCCCACATCGGCCATAATGCCCATTTGCATATCGCACTTTTATGGCCGATGTGGGCATACCCATAAAGGGCACGCAGTCGGCCACTACGGAACGAGATGGTAGATTCTGCGGTATTCTTCACTCGGGCTGCCGTCGGGGGCGTGCAGGATGAGATCGGGTTGACACTGCAGGCCGGGGTTCCCGTTTTGCACGGCCTTGACCAGAATCAGGCTGGTCGGCTTATCGGCGCTGTGGCGGACGAAGCGGAGCTGCTTTGGCTCAAGCTTCTGCGCTCTCAAGGCGCAGAACAGGTCGCACAGCCGCTCCGGCCGGTGCACCAGAAAGAGCGCGCCGCCGCTTCTAAGGAGCCAGGCGGCTGCCCGGGCAAGGTCGGGGAGCGTGCAGAACTGCTCGGTGCGGGCGATTGCCAGAGCCTCGCTCTGCGCAGCCTTTCCGCTGCCGACAGGATAATACGGCGGGTTGCAGACCACGCAGTCGAAGCGGCGATTTGGCAGCAGCGTCTCGATCTGCCGCAGATCGCCCTCCACGACCGTCATGCGGTCCTCCAGGCGGTTTTCCGCCACATTTTTGCGCGCGAGCAGGCAGGCGGCCGCCTGCAGCTCCACCGCGGTCACATGGCAGTCCGGCTCCCGCGCGAGCAGCAGCAAGCCCACCGCGCCGGCCCCGGCGCACAGATCACAGACGCGCGCCTTTTTCGGCAGAGCGGCAAAATCCGCCAGCAGCATCGCGTCGCTGCCCAGACGAAACAGGTCCTCCGCCTGCTGCATCGTGATCCCGTTCTGGAAAAATTCGGTCTGCATCTTGCAATCATCCCAATTACCCGATAATATTGATCATATCATACCGTATTTTTGCAAAAAAATCAACTGCCGCGTGGACCCCCAGGCTCGGCAGTTTATGTCATTCTGAGCACAGCGAAGAATCTAATGCAACACCGCACAATTCCGACGGTGCAATTTGCACGCCGGATTTGTGCGGTGTTGCCCTAAAAGCCCGGTTGCTGTACCGGAATCAGATTCTTCGCTGCGCTCAGAATGACATATTCGTGGGTTTTTTGCTCTGCTCAGAATGGCAGGTTATGGCTTTTTCCGCAGTCTCGCGTAGTGCTCGTAGAGCTCCTCGGTGGCCAGGGCCATCTTGGTGACGGAGAAGGCGCAGTCCTTGGGGTAGCAGTAGAGCGTGTCGTCGAGGGTGTTGAGGTCCACGCAGTCGCCGTATTTGCCGAGGTACTCGTACTCGATGTGTACCGAATACAGGTTCTTCGCGGCGATCTCCACGTGGTACTTCTCGCCTTCAAATTCGCCGTCGAGGCGGAAGCCCTCCATGTCGTGCACGAGCCTTGCCATGCCGAGGTCAATGTACTTTTTCGGGTTCGGCAGCGCGTCCACGCGGGCCTGACACTCGAAGTGATAGCGGCCCTCGGCCACCTCGCGGCGCACGTTGGCCCGCTCCCACTCGTACCAGTCGGGGATGTGGGAGAACTCGGTCTCCCCTTCCAGCGCCCGCAGCTCGCCGAGCTCGGTCATCTCCCAGGCCTTGCCGCAGGCCTCACAGCGAAGGATCGTGCCCTTGCCCAGCATTTTGTATTCCGTGCCGCAGTGCGGGCACTGGTAGAGCACCTTGTGCAGGCCGCCGGCGCGGTCCGGATAGGCGATGCGGATGCCCTTTTCCTTCTGCCAGGCGAAGTCGTCGTATTGGAAGGCCTCGCGGATGCGGGCGTTGACCTCGTCGGCGCTGGCTTCCGCCAGCTCCTCGGGCCGGTAGAGGCAGGTCATGACGGCCTCGGTGCCCTTGACGTGCCGGTCCGGCAGGTTCCAGAACGGGGAGTTGACGTGGTGGCCGTGGCAGATGAGCGTCACCACCGGCACCTTGAGGAGCTTGGCGAGCTTGCCCACCGCCGGCGGCAGCACCGCCGTGGTGCCGCACAGGGAGTAGCGCGCCTCGGGGTAGATCGCCGCGATGTCGCCGCGGTCGGTCACCTTTTTGAGCTGCCGCACGAGGGTGATGTCGTTGGTGAACTTTCGCTTGCAGATGCAGCCGATGTAGCGCAGCAGCCACTCCCTGCCCAGATAGCCGTCGATGGCCACGACATAGTTGACCTTGTGCGGCGCGGTCGCCCGGGCGGCCACCTTGAAGTCCATGAACGCGTTGTGGTTGCACAGCAGCAGATACGGGGGCTTGATGCCCTCCATGTTGACCTTGGTCAGCTTGTTTTTGTGGGTGATGAGCGCCGGCATGCACAGCGCCCAGATAAGCGCGCGCAGATGCATTCGCACCGGCGCTTTTTTCATGTCGAAGCGTTCGTACTGTTCCAGCATTCGGATCTCCTCTTTTCTTTTGGGGATTCATATTGATTATACCAGCACGCGGGCCGGATTGCAATGCATTTCGCACAATTTTACCAGCGATCGACGCAGCGAAAAAAATTGAAAAAAGTTGCACAATTTCCAAAAAACTGTTGATTTTCTCAGGAAAATAGTATACTATATGCCAAGTGGGTTGCTCCCACAGTTTTCCGGCAGAGGAAGCGCGCCATGCTCAACATCGTCCTGGTAGAACCCGAAATCCCGCAGAACACCGGCAACATCGCCAGAACCTGCGCCGCCACCGGCAGCAGGCTCCACCTCGTCAAGCCCCTCGGCTTCGACATTTCCGACCGCGCGGTCAAGCGCGCCGGGCTCGACTACTGGCATCTGGTGGACGTCCGGGTCTACGAGAACCTCGCGGACTTTTTTGCCAGGAACGAAGTCTGCTGCATGCGCCTGTTTTCCACCAAGGCGCCCCGGTGCTACACCGAGGCGGACTACCCCGACGGCTGCTTCCTGCTCTTCGGCAAGGAGACGCGCGGCCTGCCGGAGGATTTTCTGGACGCGCACTACGACGACTGCGTCAAGATCCCGATGATCGAGGACGCAAGATCGCTCAACCTGTCGAACTCCGTCGCCGTCGGCTGCTTTGAGGCGCTGCGGCAGCAGGGCTTCCCGCACCTGAAGCAGTTCGGAAAGATGAAGCCGTGAGCTTCCGCTCCACATCCAAGTTTCCCCTTTTCAATTTTTGAAAATTTTTATAGGAGGATTATCTGATGAATTACAACAAGAAATCCGTAGAAGACATCGAGGTAGCCGGCAAGCGCGTTCTGTGCCGCTGCGACTTCAACGTCCCCACCAAGGAAGGCAGGATCACCAGCGACAAGCGCATCGTCGCGGCCCTGCCGACCATCAAGTATCTGATGAACCACGGCGCAAAGGTCATCCTCTGCTCCCATATGGGCAAGCCCAAGGGTGAATACAAGCCCGAGCTGTCCCTGAAGATCGTGGCCGACCGTCTGAGCGAGCTGCTCGGCGTCGAGGTCAAGATGGCCAAGGACGTCGCCGGCGAGGACGCCCACCGTCTGGCGGCCGAGCTCAAGGACGGCGAGGTCATGCTGCTCGAGAACACCCGCTTTGAGAAGGGCGAGACCAAGAACGACCCTGAGCTCTCCAAGAAGCTGGCTGAGATGGCTGACATCTTTGTCAACGACGCGTTCGGCACCGCCCACCGCGCCCACTCCTCCACCGCCGGTGTGGCCGATTACCTGCCCGCCGTCTGCGGCTATCTGATCGCCAAGGAAGTCGGCATCATGGGCAAGGCCCTGGCCGATCCCGTGCGTCCCTTCGTCGCCATCCTGGGCGGCGCCAAGGTCTCCGACAAGCTGAACGTCATCAACAACCTGCTCGAGAAGGTCGACACCCTGATCATCGGCGGCGGCATGGCCTACACCTTCCTGGCCGCCAAGGGCTACGGCGTGGGCACCTCCCTGCTCGACTCCGAGAAGATCGACTACTGCCGCGACATGATGCAGAAGGCCGAGGCCAAGGGCGTCAAGCTGCTGCTCCCCATCGACACCGTCGTTGCCAAGGAATTCCCCTCCCCCATTGACGGCCCCATCGAGGTTGAGACCGTGGACTCCGACAAGATCCCCGCGGACAAGATGGGTCTGGACATCGGCGAGAAGACCCGCGCGCTGTTTGCCGAGGCCGCCAAGGGCGCCAAGACCGTTGTGTGGAACGGCCCCATGGGCGTGTTCGAGAACCCGACGCTGGCAAAGGGCACCATCGCGGTTGCCGAGGCGCTGGCCGAGAGCGAGGCTGTCACCATCGTCGGCGGCGGCGACTCTGCAGCTGCCTGCGAGCAGCTCGGCTTTGCCGACAAGATCACCCACATTTCCACCGGCGGCGGCGCGTCTCTGGAGTTCCTCGAGGGCCTCGAGCTGCCCGGTATCGCCTGCCTGGAGGATAAGTAAGCAGGAGGCACAGCATGAACAGAAAGTACCGCAAGCCTCTGATCGCCGGCAACTGGAAGATGAACAAGACCCCCACGGAGGCCAAGGAATTCATGGTGAATTTCAAGGGCATCCTGCCGCGCAGCCGCTGGTGTGACATCGCCCTGTGCGTGCCCGCCGTGTGCATCCCCGCGGCAGTCCGTGCGGTCCGCGAGACCCGCATCGCCATCGGCGCAGAGAACTGCAACGCCAACGCCTCCGGCGCCTACACCGGTGAGATTGCCACCAACATGCTGGTCGACGCCGGCTGCAAATACGTCATCATCGGCCACTCCGAGCGGCGCGCCATGGGCGAGACCGACCAGGACGTGAACGCCAAGGTCAAGGCTGCGCTGGAAGCCGGCCTCACCCCCATCATGTGCTGCGGCGAGAGCCTGGAGCAGCGCGAGAGCGGCATCACCGAGGAGTGGGTCACCATCCAGATCAAGCGCGGTCTCGAGGGCATCGAGGCTGAGAGCATCCGCAAGATCGTCATCGCCTATGAGCCCATCTGGGCCATCGGCACCGGCCGCACCGCCACCCCCGAGCAGGCCGAGGAGGTCTGCGAGCTGATCCGCGCCATCATCCGCAAGCAGTACGGCGCCAAGATCGCCCGCGCCACCGTGATCCTCTACGGCGGCTCCATGAACGAGAAGAACGCCTTCGATCTGCTGGCCAAGCCCGACATCGACGGCGGCCTGATCGGCGGCGCCAGCCTGGTTCCCGAGAAGTTCGTCAAGATCATCGAAGCCACGAACCAGCCGGCGGTGTAAAAGAACAACACCGCATGCAGCAGCCTGGGCTGCTGTGCAGTGTCGCTTTTCATTGTGCAATATAGACAAAATCGCGTCCGAATATTTTTCGGGCGCGATTTTTCTGCGTTCACAGGGCAGTCACAATTATATGGTATCATGACTGTATAAACAAACTGCTGCGGAATCGATGACAGTTGAAAATGGAAAGTGGAAAGTGGAAAGCGTCGGTATCCCTTCGGGATGAATTGAATTGATATTTCAAATCGGAGATTTGAAATATACCACACCTATTCCCTATTCCCTATTCACTATTACCTATCCACCCCCCCCTCCGCTGTTCGGCATGAGCTTCTGCCAATCTCCTCGAAAGGAGCATTCTCTTGAACATTCTCTTCTTCCTCACCCCCAAGGCCAACTGCGCGCAGCTGTATGACGACGAATCCATCCGCGAGGCCCTCGAGCGCATGGAGATCGCCGGCTACACGGCGCTGCCCATCATCAACCAGGAGAGCGGCCGCTACTGCGGCACGCTCACCGAGGGCGATCTTCTGTGGGCGCTCAAAAACCTCTGCGGCATGGACCTCAAGCAGGCCGAGCGCCGCAGCATCATGGAGATCGCCCACAAGCGCGACAACATCCCGGTCACGGTCTCCACCGACGTGCAGGACCTTCTGGCCAAGGCCATGGATCAGAACTTCGTCCCCGTGGTGGACGACCGCGGCAGCTTCATCGGCATCGTCACGCGCAAGGCCATCATGCGGCACTACATCGCCCGCCTGGTGCAGGAGAAGCACGCGCGATGAGCGGGGCAAGATCGATCTGGCCGGCGCTGCGGAAGGTCTGCGGCGTGCTGTGCCTTCTGATGGCGCTGTGGTTTTTCCTGCCGATCCCGCTTCTGATCTTCAGCATCGCCTGCGTGGTCGGCGCGGCCGGCTTCGGCCTGGCAGGCCTTGTGCTGCTGCGCTGGGACCGGTTCTGCCGATGGCTCAAAAAACTCTGGAAAAAGCGGGGAATGCGTGTGATTCTGACGGTTTTGGCGGTGGTGCTGGCCGCGCTGGTGGTGCTCACCGGGGTGCTCTCGGCGCGCGTCGTCGGGGGGATGCACCAGCCCGAATCCGACGCCGACACCGTGATCGTCCTGGGCTGCCAGGTGCGCGGGGATCGGCCGTCGCGGCTGCTGGCCCGGCGCATCAGCGCCGCTGCGGATTACCTCAACGACCATCCGCAGGCGATGTGCATCGTCTCCGGCGGCCAGGGCAGCGGCGAGAACATCACCGAGGCCGAGTGCATGTACCGGGGCCTGGTGCAGCGCGGCGTGGCGGCCGAACGCATTCTGCTCGAGCCCGATTCCACCAGCACCCGGGAGAATCTGGAGTTCTCGCGGAAGATCATGGAGGCGCACGGCCTGCAGGAGCCCGTGCTGGTGGTGAGCAACAATTTCCACATCTATCGCGCGCTGCAGATGGCGTCCGAGAGCGGTCTCGACGCCCAGGGCCTCCCCGCCGCCTGCGACTGGTTCGTGCTGCCCACCTACATCCTCCGCGAAGCCATGGCGCTGGTAAAATATCGCATATTCGGATAATCGTCAGGGACCGGCTCAGCCGGTCCCTGTGTTGTCTGCGAACAGGTCGTCCAGCGGCGCAAAGCGGTAGCCCTGCGCCTCGTAGTTGGTCAGAAGCTCGTCGAGGATTTCGGCGTTGGTGGCCGAGGTGCTGTGCAGCAGGAGCACCGCGCCGTTGTGGATGCGCGGGATCAGCTTGGAGAAGGCCTGCTCCTTCGTCGGCTGCTCGTCCTGCAGCCAGTCGCGGTAGGCCAGGCTCCAGAACACGGTCCTGTAGCCGAGCTGCTGCGCCATCTGCAGGTTTTCCTCGGAATAAATTCCCTGCGGCGGGCGATAATACTTGGGCATGGGACTGCCCACCGCCTGCTCATAGGCCGCCTCCACGCTCGAGAGCTCCTGCTCAAACGTCGCCCGGTCGGCAATTTTCGACATGTCGTAGTGGTGCCAGGTGTGGTTTCCCACGGTGTGCCCCTCCGCGGCCATGCGGCGCACCAGCTCCGGGTTCTGCTCGATGTAGGTGCCCACCACGAAAAACGCCGCCGGGGCCTTGTGCTTTGCCAGAACGTCCAGAATCGGCGCCGTGTTGCCGTTTTCATAGCCCGCGTCAAAGGTCAGATAGACGACCGGCTCGCTCTCGTCTCCGACAAAGGCCGCGTCATATTCCGCCAGCTTCTCCGGGCTGGCGTTTCCGGTCGGCGCCTGCCCCTCCGTGCGGAAGGACAGGCCCCAGGAGCCGGTCTCCAGCAGCTGCGCCCTTTGCCGCGTCAGGACGGTCACCGAAAGCGCTGTGAAGAACATGACGAGAAGTATCAGTGTAACGATCTGCTTTGTATGCTTCATAACAACCCCCCGGTTGATAGCCTATGCGGGAAACCGGCGGAAAAACACTTGCAAAAGCGGGCGATTCATGCTACTATGTTAAAAATGTAAATTGGAAAGCAGGCGCTTTTATGACTGAAATCATCAATGAAACCACGTTGGCCGAATACGAGGCCTTTGTACAGGGCCACCCCAAGGGAAATTTTGCGCAGAGCTCCATGTGGGCCAAGCAGAAATCCGCCTGGACCTGGCGGGCCATCGCCTGCCGCGGCGCGGACGGCAGGATCAAGGGCACCGTCTCCTTCCTGATCCGCAAGATGCCGGGCTTCGGCCGGGCCATGATGTACGCCAGCCGCGGCCCGGTCTGCGACATCGACGACTACGCGACCATGGACGAGCTCTTCGCCCGCGCGAAGGAGCTTGCAAAGGAATTCAAGGCCTACGTCATCAAAATCGACCCCGATATCCCCTCCTCCGAGACCGCCTTCACCGACTACATGACCCGCTACGGCTTTGTCATCAAGTCCGGCGGCGAGAAGTTCGAGGCGATCCAGCCCCGCTATGTGTTCCGGCTCTACCTGGGCGGCCGGACCGAGGACGAGCTTCTGGCCTCCTTCCACCAGAAGACCCGCTACAACATCCGCCTGGCCATCAAAAAGGGCGTCAAGGTGGAGATCTGCGGCAAGGAAATGGTGCCGGAGTTCGGCCGGCTCATGCTGCAGACCGGCGTGCGCGACGGCTTTGTGACCCGCCAGCCGGAATATTTTGCCCAGATGCTGGACAACCTCGGCGAGCACGCCCGGCTCTATATGGCATTCATTGACGAGCCCCAAGAAGACGGCAGCACGAAGCGCAAGGCCATCGCCGGCACGCTGGCGATCTGGTACGGCGACAAGGTGTGGTATCTCTACGGCGCGAGCTCCAACGAGGACCGCAACTATATGCCCAACTACCTGCTGCAGTGGGAGATGATCCGCTGGGCGGTGGAGAAGGGCTGCCGCGTCTACGACTTCCGCGGCGTACCCGGCGACGTGGGCGAGGATCACCCGCTCTACGGCCTGGTCAAGTTCAAGCGCGGCTTCAACGGGGACTACACCGAGTTCGTCGGCGAAATGGACCTGGTGCTCAACAAATTCTGGTACAACACGATCGAAAAGAGCACCCGCGCGTTCCAGGAGGTCCGCAAGGCCGCATATCTGCTCAAAAACAGAGGAAAGTGACGTAGTGGCCGATGCCCACATCGGCCATCCGACGATACTGCATTTCATACATTCATGGCCGATGTGGGCATCGGCCACTACGAGAGGAGGCGGCACATGAAAGCCTACATTGTCGAACGCGAGGCGCTGGTGCAGAACATTCAGGCGCTGGTGGGCTTTTCCAAAGGCGTGCCCGTCTGGGGCGTGCTCAAGGGCAACGGCTACGGCCTGGGCGTGCTGCCCATGGCGCAGCTGCTGTGGGAAAACGGCGTGCAGCGCTTTGCCGTGACTGAGATGCGGGAGGCCGCGCTGCTGCGCGAGGCCTACCCCGAGGCCCCGATCCTGATGCTGCGCGCCACAGGCGACGCCAAAGAGATCGGCACCCTGCTGGAGCAGCGGGTCATCCTCACCGTGAGCGGCCCGGAGATGGCCGAGACCATCGACCGTCTGGCTGCCGAACGCGGGGCGCCGGCCGAGGTGCACCTTTGCATCGACACCGGCATGGGCCGCTACGGCTTCCTGCCGGCGGATTTTGACAACATCGTTGCCGTTTTCAAGACCCTGCCGCATCTGTCTGTCACCGGCATGTACACGCACTTTCACAGCGCGTTTTGCAGCGAGAAGGCCACGCGGGCGCAGTTTGCGGCGTTCACCGCGCTGGCTGAGCGCCTGCAGGCCGCCGGCTGTGAGACCGGGATGCTCCACTGCTGCAACACCTCGGCGTTTCTGCGCTGGCCGGAGATGCACCTGGGCGGCGTGCGCCTGGGCTCGGCGTTTTTGGGCCGGCTCGCCATCCAGAGCCCGGTGCTGCTGCGGCGCATCGGCTATGTGGAGGCCACGGTGGAGGATCTGCGCACGCTGCCCAAGGGCCACAGCGTGGGCTACGGCGCAGGCTACGTCTGCAAGCGGCCGACACGGATCGCGGTCGTGGGCGTGGGCTGGTACCACGGCTTCGGCGCCGAGCGCGAAAACGACCTGTTCCGCATGCGCGACCGGCTGCGCGCCATCGTGAAGCACCTGCTGGGCCTGTTCTCCAGGAAGCGGATCACTGTCTCCGTGAACGGCCAAAGCTGCCCGGTTCTGGGCCACATCGGCATGGTCCATTCCGTCGTGGACGTGACCGCCATCGACTGCGCCCTTGGCGATCGCGTCGTGCTGCAGGTCAACCCCCTCAATGTCAAGGGCCTCGAGGTGGAGTTCCGGCGGAGTGAAGTGGTTAGTGGTTAGTACGCTGAAAACCTTATTCTCCGAAAAGGGGGAACGTGTATGCAATTTCAGAAGGAGGCCGTCGGGGCGACGATACGGGCGCTTCGGCAGGAACGTCATCTGTCCCAGGAGGTTTTGAGCGGTCTGGCCGGAATGGCCCGGACCCATCTGACCATGATCGAATGCGGCACAAAGCAGCCGAATCTGGAGACCATCTGGCGCCTTGCCGACGCAATGGACCTGCGTCCAAGCGAGCTTGTGCGGCGCATCGAGCAGCACACAACAGAATAAAAACAAGCAGGCCGGAGAAATTTCTCCGGTCTGCTTGTTTTTTCTTTCGGATGATCTTTCCTTACTTTTGCAGTTCCTCGGTGAGTGCGTACAGAACGCTCAGTGCATCCGGCTGCAGGCTGAATCTGGGCGCATGGCAGATGACGTCGGCTGCGCCGCGCGTTGCGAGCAGCTCACACAGCGTGTTGGCGCTGGACCGGACCTCGCCGTATTCCGCGGCTTCAACTTCCGGAAGCTGCTCTGCTGCATCCTCTGCGACGTATGCGGGCACTGCAGCCGCATCTACCGTCTCGACATCGGCTTCCGCCGCACGGTCGAGCAGCGCTGCGAGCGTCTGAGCGCCGTTCTCGGAAGCCTGCGCTGCACTGTTCATGCGCACATCCCGCCAGAGGAAGGTCACGACCTGGGCTCTCGTGCAGGTCTTGGTCGGGCTGAACTCGGTGTCCGAGGTGCCCTTGGTGATGCCCTTTTCAACGGCCCAGAGCACCGCTTCGTAGTAATAGGCCCCCTGCGCCACATCGGTGAAGGGACAGGCCTCGCCGAAGTCATAGCTGAAATAGCCGTTTGCCACGTGGTCCGACCCGTCGGGATCGGTTGCGACGAG
>CADBKF010000020.1 GCA_902795195.1 Oscillospiraceae bacterium | reverse complement strand
TTCTGGACGAAGGGGTAAACCGCGAGGATCGGCAGCGTGGACACCACGATGACCGCGTACTGGATGTTGCGGGAGTAGACGTTCATCGAGGCGGCGTCCGAGGCGGAGCTGATCTGCTTGGTGCTCGTGAAGAGGATCGTGCGGATCTCCATCTGCAGGGGATAGAGCTCGGTTTTCGTCGGCAGATAGAGCAGGGCGGACATGAAGTCGTTCCACTTGCCCACGACCGTAAAGAGCATGATGACCGCGAAGGTCGCCTTGCACAGCGGGAGGATGATCTTGAACATCGTGACAAACTCGCCGGCGCCGTCCATGCGCGCAGCCTCCTCGAGCGAATCCGCGATGCCCTGCATGGAGGTGCGCATCAGGATGATGTTGAACACGCTCAGGGCGCCCGGCAGGACCATGGCCCAGATCGTGTCGATCATGCCGAGCTTCCGGATGACCATGTAGGTCGGGATCATGCCGCCGTTGAAGAGCATGGTGAAGGAGATGATCAGCATGAAGGCGTTGCGGTAGCGGAAGCGGCGGCGCGAGAACACGAAGCCCGCAATCACCGTCAGAAGGCCTGTGATGACACAGGACAGGATGATGTAGAAGATTGTGTTCAGATAGCCGTTCCAGAGACCCTTGTACTGGAAGATGATCCGATAGGCCTGGAAGTCGAAGTTCCGCAGGCGCCAGAGCACAAGCCCCTTGTGGCTTGTCACGGCGGTGGGGTTGCTGATGGAGACCATGATCACGTGCCAGAGCGGCATGAGACAGACCAGGGCGATGGCCACCAGGATCGTCACCGCAATCACCAGGAAGATCACACGGGAAACTGTTAATTTCTGCTTCATGGCGACCTCCTCAGAACAGGCTCGAGCCGGACAGCTTCTTCGTGATCTTGTTCGTCATAACGAGCATCGTCGTTCCCACGATGGAGTTGAAGAGGCCGACCGCTGCGGACAGCCCGTAGTTGCTGTCCAGGATACCGATGCGGTAGGTGTAGGTATTGATGACGTCGGAGTATTCATAGTTGGCGGGAGAGTACAGCAGCAGGATCTTGTCCGCGCCGACCGCGAAGATCGCGCCCATGCGGAGGATCAGCATCATCAGCACCATCGGCATGATGCCGGGGATGGTGATGTGGATGCACTGCTTCCAGCGCCCTGCGCCGTCGCAATAGGCCGCCTCGTACAGCTCCTGATCCACCGAGCTCAGGGCGGACAGATAGATGATGGAGCCGTAGCCCAGGCCCTGCCACAGGTTCATCGTCACATAGATGCCCCAGAAGTTCTTCTTGTCGTTCATGAGGTTCACCGGCTCGGTGCCCGTGAGGTTGGCGACAAACTGGGAGATGGGACCGCCGGCCTCAATGAAGGTGACGACCAGACCGCAGGCCACGACGGCAGAGATGAAATAGGGCATGTAGCTGATGGTCTGAATGGACTTCTTGAAGAATTTTGCGTGGATCTCATTGAGCAGCAGCGCAAAGAGGATCGGCGCGGGGAAATTGATCAGAAGATCCAGCACACCGATGCCGACCGTGTTGCGGATGGTGCGTCCGAAGTAGGGACTGCCGAAGAAGGCCTTGAAGTTGTCCAAGCCCACCCATTTGCTTCCAAACAGGCCCTTGGCCGGGGTGTACTTTTCAAAGGCCATCAGCAGGCCGACCATCGGGGCATAGTTGAAAATTACGAAGTATGCGAGGATGATGACCAGCAGCACATAGATTATGGGGTTTCTTTTGATATCCAGCGCCTGGTTGTGCAGATATCCTTTGAAGCCGCCCTTCTCCACATAACCGCCCTTGTATTTGGGAGGCTTTAATGGCGTTTTCGCCATATTCACCGCTCCTTTCTGTTTCAGCTCTGTGCTGATTATACAAATTCGGGGCGGCTTTTTCTATAACAAAGCGAGGAATCGATTGTCAACTTTTATGCAAAGTGCGACGGATTATAAAAAATCCGGCAGGATATTATAAATAAAACGCAGCCGCTTGCATTCACAACCGGAAATGTTTATACTTTGTGTATCAGACACACAACTTCCGTTGGATCAGAAATCGAAAAACCGAAAGGGATGCCGGGAGGGCCTCATGAAAAAGCTGCATATCGTGGCGCTGTTCCGGCGCCTGATCACGCTTGTTACGATCCCGTTTCTCATTCTCTCTATTGTATTATTTGGCTACACGCTGATCCGCAACTACGAATACAACAGCAGCTCCCTGCTCCATGATGAGGAGGCTGTGCTCGGCGCGGTGGACGACCATGTGTACTCCATTGAGCGGGAAACCATGTACGCTGTGCAGAGCATGGACTTTCTGTATTTCAGCAACTCCAGCAAGCAGAGCGTTGTCACGGGAAGCGCGGAGCGGGTGCTGGCCAATCTGCAGAACGCACTTTCGGTGTATGACGAGCCGGTCGGCGCCATCCTGTACAACTGTCAGCTGGACCGCAGCTTCCTGTTTTGCTTCCGGGTCTCGAGTGAGGATCTGAAGCTGCTGACGGTAGACGAATGGGTCGCCCCCGCGGCGCATCGGACAGAGGAACTCTTTCCCGTTGACACAGAGGACGGGGTTCTGCTGCGCTATACGATCCGGGAACGCTACGGCTCCCTCTCGGTCGTGATCCGTCCCTCCGACGCGGAGAGCTACCGCAGCCTTTGCAGCAGCGTCGACGGAGATCCTGTGTTCTATGACGCGAAGCTGGCGCCCGTCGGCCGGTCTCTCATCACGGCTTTTTCGGAGAAGACGCCTCTGGCGCTTTCCTATGAGATCACGTCTCCGATCGAGTTTACGGGCGTCAGCCTTTTCCAGCTGATCTCCGTTCTGGCGCTGTTTGTCTTTCTGATGCTTGTGCTGGTGCTGCTCCGCTATATGCAAAAGGTCCTGCTTGTCCCGCTGCTGCAGCTTTCCGACGCGTTTCACAGGGTTTCCGGGGGCGACCACGGCTACCGCATCGGAAAGACCAGCAAAATCGAAGAGATCGACCGCTTCTATACCGGCTTCGACTCCATGCTCGATTCCATACGCGACGCGGAAAACAAAACACTGCGCCATCAGGAGGAGGCCATGCAGGCAAAAATGCAGTATCTGCAGATGCAGATCCGCCCGCATTTCTACCTGAACTGTCTGAAAACCATCAATTTCCTCGCCCAGATTCATGAGGACGAAAAGATTCAATCGATCGTGATCTCCCTCTCGGACTATTTCCGCTATTCCTTCCAGGATGTCAACCGCCTGGTCACGGTCCGGGAGGAGCTGCAGCATGTCGGAAGCTACGTCGAGCTTTGCCGCAGCCTGTACAGCGAGATCCGGCTGGAACTGGATGTGCCCGAGGCGGCAATGGAAACGCTCTGCATCCCTCTTGGCATCCTGACCTTTGCGGAAAACTGCATCAAGCACCGCGTGGATGAGAATGAGATCCTGATCCGCATCTGCGCAGAGTTATCCGGAGAAGACGCCGACAGGAAGATTGTACTCCGCATTCAGAACAGCAACTGCTTTTCTGAGGAAATCCTGAATTCTCTCAATGCCGAGCCGGTCAATGCCTTCCAGTACAAGAGCGAGAAGGTCGGCATCGCCAACGTGCGTTATCGGATGTGGCTGCTCTATCGGGAGAAGTTTCGTCTGACCTTTTCCAACGAGGACGGTCTCGCCACTGTAACGCTGTCGTTCCCGGTCCAAGTCCCGCCCGAACAGGAAAGGAGGTTCCTGTGACCATTCTTCTGATCGACGATCAGCCAAGCATTCTTTCCGCTCTGACGACCGGCATCGGCTGGCACGAACTGGGCTTTACCTCCGTGCTCACCGCAACCAGCGCAGCCAGAGCAAGAAAAGTCCTCGCGGAGCACAGCGTGGATGTTGTGGTATCCGACATCGAGATGCCCAACGAGGACGGCCTGTCGCTGCTGTCCTGGGCGCGGAAGGAGGGCTATGACTACGAGTGCATCCTGCTCACGGCGCACGCGGATTTCTTCTATGCCAAGCGCGCCATCGCGCTGGATGTGTTCGACTATGTGGTGCAGCCGGCGCGCTTTGAGGACATCGTTGCCTCCGTCCGCCGTGCGTTGGAGAAGATCCGCGAAAAGCAGCTGCAGCAAAGCTCCTCCTCACACCGTCAGCTCAGCGCCGCGGCCAGCAACATTGTGCTCAGCTCCCTGCTGGAAAACTGGCCGGACTATGAGACCTCGATGCTCTATCCCCAGGAGCTGGAAAAGCGCCTGAGGCAGCTGCGGCATTTCGGCATCTCCTGCAGCGAGACCACGCCCTGCTTTCTGATGACGATCTCCGCCCCGGCGGGGGTCGACCGGCCGGAGGTGCTGCAGCTGCTGTGCCGCCTGTTCTACGAAAAGCTCTGCCAGATCCAGGACGCGCCGGGCTTCTCGTGCTTCCTGAACGAAAAACGGTTC
Source organism: Oscillospiraceae bacterium (assembly GCA_902795195.1). Taxonomy (GTDB): domain Bacteria; phylum Bacillota; class Clostridia; order Oscillospirales; family Oscillospiraceae; genus JAFRPC01. The sequence goes on along the minus strand of CADBKF010000020.1, from coordinate 20,068 downwards.
GTTGCCGTTCTGTTCATACCGCCTCCGGACGCGCCGGAGGAGCTGCTCACCCAGCCGCTGCACGAGGCCTCCCTTCAAACCGGCTTGTCCGCGGGACTTCTCTGCACGGCGGCGCAGCTCCGCTTTTTGAAGGACGCGATGGACCTGCTGCTCCTCCGCTATGAGCCCAATCTGCCCGCTGCAGGCTCCGTGGTGTGCTGCCCCTTCCGGCAGGATACACTGCTGGGCGCCGGGGCCGGACAGAGCCGCTATCTGCACTATATCAGCCAGATCCGCAGCTATATCCTCAGCCACATGGACGAGCCGATCTCGCGCAACGACATCGCGGACAGCCTCCATCTGTCTCCCGACCATATCAGCTTCGTGGTGAAGACCACCGAAAACAAGACCGTCAAGGAGCTCATCAACTCCGTGAAAATGGAGCACGCCCGCCGTCTGCTGCGCAGCACGAAGATCCCCATCGGTGAGATCTCCCAGAAATGCGGCTACGACAGCTTTGCCTATTTCAGCAAGCTGTACCGCGAGACCTGGCATCTGACGCCCACGCAGGAGCGCGGAAATGGAAAGGAGAAGTCCAATGTTCCATCTGAATGAAGACAACAAGGTGACCGCGGTCCTTTCCCGCATCACCGATCTGGTCTATCTCCAGCTTCTGTTCCTGCTGACCAGTATCCCGGTCGTCACCATCGGCGCCGGGCTGAGCGCGCTGTTTTCGGTCAGCCGCAAGCTGCATCTGGACACCATTTCCGAGATCGCACCGGCCTATTTCAAGGCGTTTGCCGCAGGCTTCAAAAAGAGCACCCTTGCCTGGCTGTTCTTCCTGTTCATCGCCCTGATGGTCTATGCAGACGTCAATTTCTACGCCGAGCGCGGCACCTTCGGCCTTGCGGCAAGGATCCTTGTCTATATCATCGCTGCGCTCGCCTACCTCTGCTTTGTCTATTTGTTTCCCATGCTCGCATGGCTGGAAAACAGACTGCTGCCGCAGATGAAAAACGCGCTGATCCTCGCCTTTGCCCATCCGGGCGCAACGGTGATCGTGACGCTGATCTATGCTGCGGCGGCTGCGCTCTCCAGATTCCTGTTTCCGATTTTCCTGTTCATCGGCTTTTCCGGGCCGGTCTATCTGGCGGCCAGGGTGCTGATAAAGCCCCTGTCCGTCTATGCGCCGGGACTGCTGCCGACCTGGGACAATCCGGAAAAGGACGCGGAGCAGGCGGACGATCCGCCGGAAGTATGAGCCATCGCTGAGATCGAAACAGATGTGAAAAAACCGAGACCCAACCGGGCCTCGGTTTTTTTGCTGCGGATTTTAGTATCAGTCGAGCATCAGTCGGGCGCAGCCGTAGATGCCTGCGTCGTTGCCGAGAGAAGCCAGGGCAAAGCGGGTGCCTTCGCAGGCGGGGAAGGCGTTTTTGCGGAAGCTCTCCTCGATCCGGTCCAGGATGATCCGACCGGCTTTGGAGACGCCGCCGCCGATGACAAAGATGTCGGGATCGCAGACGCAGCTGATGATGGAAAGGCCGTAGCCCAGCTTTTTGCCGAAGAAATCCAGCACCTCGTTTGCCAGCGCGTCGCCGCTTTTTGCCTCGTCAAAGACGGCCTTGGCGGTGATCTCCGCGCAGCTGCGCAGCGTGGAGGGCCGATCCGATTCGCTGAGAATGCGCTTTGCCGTGCGTACCACGCCGGTGGCGGAGGCGTACTGCTCGAGGCAGCCGTGCTTGCCGCAGCCGCAGGCCACGGTCTCGTCCTCGGTGACCTTGACGTGGCCGATCTCGCCGCCGGCGCCGTGTGCGCCGCGCAGGAGCTTGCCGCCGACGATGATGCCGCCGCCGACGCCGGTGCCCAGGGTCACGAACACGACGTTCTCATACCCCTTGCCGCTGCCCTGCCAGAGCTCGCCGAGCGCGGCGGCATTCGCGTCGTTGACCGCTTTGACCGGGAAGCCCACGAGCGATTCCAGTCTGCCCGCGACGTCGCCGCCCCAGCCGTTGAGGTTGACGCAGGGCGCAACGATGCGGTCGTGCTGCACCGCGCCGGGAACACCGAGGCCTGCGCCCAGCACCTGCTCCGGAGAAATGCCGTTGTTTTGCAGTACCTCTCGGATCGACGCTGCGATATCCGGCAGGATGTATTCTCCGGCATTCTCCGCCCGGGTCGGAATTTCCCACTTTTGCAGGAGTTCCCCCTGAGCTGTGAAGATGCCGAGCTTGACGGTCGTGCCGCCCAGATCGATTCCAAAACAATACTGTTTCATAGACATTTCCTCCGTGAGTGATGGACGCAGGCCCGGTTGTTTGTGTGGATTATTCGATGACGACGGTGCGCTCCTTGATGCCCTCAAGCGGCACGGGGATATAGGCAGTGCGGGTCGCGACGGTCAGACGGACCTTGTGCTCGCCCTTGGAGAGACCTTCGCCCGGAACGCGGATGTACAGCGGCTCGCCGTACTCCCACTTATAGGTGGTAACAGTCTCGGCTTCCTTCAGGGTGAACCAGTCGATGCGATCCACGGAGATCTCGATGGTGTCGTTGGGGACCTCGGCGCCGTCCACGGCGACCTTGATGTACTCGACCATGGACAGGGGGATGCCGCGGTAGTAGGTGATGTTGGTGGCAAGCTCAAAGCCTGCGACCTTGCCCTGCTCGCAGTAGTTGCGGCAGCTATCCTTCAGAAAAACATTGTTGTCAAACATGTGCGGCTCCTCCTTAACCCTGGATTTCCTGCAGGCACTTCTTGAGATAAGCCTGCTGCATGGCGACCTGCTTCTTCTCCTGCATTGGCTGGCCGGCCAGCGTGAAGCGGTTGCCCTCGTACTCGGTGGAGACGTAGCCGTCGTAGTTTTTGCTGTGCAGATACTCCAGCAGCGCCTTGTAGTCCATGGAATACTCGGGGCCTTCCTCGGTCATTTCAAAGGTCTTGAGATGGAAGTGCTTGATGTAGGGGATGAGGTCGTCGAGCACCTCAAAGGGATAGTTTTCGTAGCCGTCCAGCAGCGGGACGGAGAGCTTGTCATGCTCGCACTTCATCGCGGCCTTGAGCTCGTCCGGATACTGATAGCCGGTCTTGAGCAGCACCTGATGGAAGTCGGTGCCCTGCGCGAACAGGGAGTCCATGTAGTCGAAGACCTCGGGGGAGGTGCCGACAGAGACCTCGTAGTTGCGCACGACTCTGGGCATGCGGCGGCAGAAGATGCCGGTGTCGATAACCAGGCCGATGTACCTGGAGTTCAGGCGCTTCATCTCCTTGATGAAGTCGTTTGTGGCCTGCACGTCGAAGGCCATGCCGGCATGGACCTCGACCGCGATGGCGACGTCGTACTTTTCGCAGTAGGGCAGCAGCGGCTCCTGCACCCACCAGGGAACCATGGAGACCAGGCGGATCAGGTGGAAGCCCAGCTTGTGCGCGAGCTTGATCTCGTCGATCAAGAGGTCGATGCATTCGCGATGGGTCAGGGTGCGGTTCTTGTAGAGGTTGGTGTTCAGGAAGACGTCGTCGCAGACCGGGGTCAGGCCGGTCTCGGCGATGAGCCGGTTCCAGAGGTCAATCTGCTCCTGCGGGGGGTTGGGCGTGCCGTGGAGCATCTGATCGGGCAGCAGCTCGACGCCCTGGGCGCCGCATTCCTTCACATAGCGCAGGATCTGCTCGAGATCCATGCGGTGGTTGAGGTATTCGTCCTGTAAGCTGTAAAGGCTGACGCAAGTCTTGATCATAAATCTGTTCCTCCTGTCAGGATGGGAGCTCAGCCGAGGCGGATTTCCTTGCCGGCTTCCGCGGACTTGTAGATGGAGTCGAGAATCTGGGTGACGACAAAGGCCTGCTCGGGCTTGACCAGCGGCTCGGTGTCGTTGAGGATGGCTTCGAGCCACTGCTTGCACTCCTTGACGGCCTCGCCGCCGGCGCCTTCGCCCTCGAAGAAGGCAATGGAGCCGCCCTCGGAGATGTGCTCCTCGGTGAGCACGCCGCCGGTGGTCTCGTTGATGATGAGGTCATAGCCGCCCGCAGCGCTCATGGTGCCGATCATTTCGGCGCCGGCCTTGGTGCCGCACAGGGTGGTGGCAGCCTCGCGGGAGTCCTTCACGTTCAGGGCCCAGGAGGATTCGAGGAAGATCGTCGCGCCGTTTTCCATCTTGACAAAGCCGAAGGCGGAGTCTTCGACCTGGAAGTCGTTGATGTCCCAGGGCCCGAACATGTTGCCCTCAGCGGCGTCAGCGCGGTCGCCCAGCTTGTGGAAGACGGAGCCCAGAACGCTCACGGGCTTGTAGTTGTCCATGCACCAGAGGGTGATGTCCAGCGCGTGGGTGCCGACGTCGATCAGCGGACCGCCGCCCTGCAGGGCCTTGTTGGGGAACACGCCCCAGGTGGGAACGGCGCGGCGGCGCACGGCGTGTGCCTTGGCGAAGTAGACCTCGCCGAGCTTGTCCTCGTCGCAGATGCGCTTGAGCATCTGGGCGTCCTTGCGGAAACGGTTCTGATAGCCGATGGTGAACTTCTTGCCGGACTTGCGCCAGGCAGCCATCATCTTCTCAGCGTCCTCGGTGGTGGCGGCCATGGGCTTCTCGCACATGACATGCTTGCCGGCCTCAAAGGCAGCGACGGTGATGGGGCAGTGGGCGACGTTGGGGGTGAGCACATGGACCACGTCGATCTCGGGATCCTTCAGAAGCTCTTTGTAGTCGGTGTAATACTTCGCGTCGGGGGTGCCGTACTCGCCGCAGGCCCACTTGGCGCGCTCTTCGCTGATGTCGCAGAAGGCGACCAGCTCGCACTTGTCCGCCTGGGACTTCAGAGCGGGGAGGTGCTTGGTTCTGGCGATGCCGCCGCAGCCGATGATGCCGATCTTGAGTTTCTTCATTGTCAAATCCTCCATATTATAATTTGTGATAATGTTGAGCAAAAACGTCCTCTTTGATTTGCAGGTTTAGAATACCATGTTCTTTCCTTCCGTGCACCCGATTATTGGCCCTCTTTTTTTGCGAAAACCTGTCCTGTCTCGGCAGCACAGAAAAAAAGAACCGGGAAGCAGCAAAAAACCATATCGGTTTTTTGCTGCTTCCCGGTTTCGTATCACATCTGCCGGAGAATCAGCAGGTATTTGACCTCGTGCGGCAGCATCTGGACCGTGAGATCCAGCCTGCCGTCGGGGCAGTCGTAGAAGCTGACGGCGCGGTGCGGGTGGGTGATGTCCCGCAGATAGCGGACATCGTAGGGCTGCGGCTCGTCGAGCAGACCGTAGCGCAGCCATTCATCGAAGCTGCTGCCGTGCTCGCGGTTGATGGTGGTGACGATCACGCGGTAGCGTCCCGGATGGAGCTTGTCCAGGTGGATGCCCACGTCCCGGGTGACGGGGCTGTTGAACACGGTATAGACGTTGTCGATGTTGGTGTCCTCGCCGTTGGACAGGCAGTAGAGGTTATTGAAATGAACGTAGTTGTACAGCAGCATCGTGTAGGCGTTGATGCCGTTGGTGGTGAGCACCATGCCCTCCTCCCGCCGGATCAGCAGCGGCTCGAGCCTTGCCATGCGCTTGAGCGCGGCAAAGCCGGGCTTTTTGAGGCCGTCCTTGCTCAGAATGCCGGTGCCGCCGAAGAACATTCTTGTGGTGTCGGAGTGCTCGCTGTCGGCGTCCGAGAGCTGCCAGTAGCCGATCAGATCGACCAGGCCGATCAGATCCAGGGTGTTTTTTGTGAAGAACACCGACTGATAGCAGGAGTCGTTGGAGAAATTCCGGATCCGGACATCCGGCGCCAGCACCGAGACATAGAGCGGCATCTCCCTGCCGTAGTGCTGCGTCAGCTCCTCGCGCAGGGAGCAGATGCTGTCACGGATGAAATTCGGATTCGGGGAGAGGATGTAGCTGGAAATGCTGCCCTCGCCATGCGCCTGCTCGGAGGGCACCGCACACAGCGAGAAGAAATCCGGACGGACGTCGGCCTGCTTGAGCAGCCGGATGCACTCCCGCAGATGGGCCTTATCGCTGCCGATATGCCGGTTTGAGCCGCCGACCCGGATGCTCGGCAGCCAGCTTTTGAGCAGGCGGTGGACCGCGCAGTAGCGTGCAACGAAGACCTCCGGGGTCTCCATCGGCTGCAGATCGTCGTAGTGCGGGATGCAGACCTCGATGACCCACTGCTCGACGATATCGGCGCCGAAGGTGTTGATGCAGCGGCGCATGAGCTCCTTGACCTTAGCCAGGTACTGGGGCACCGTCTCGGTTCGCCTGGGCTTGTCTCCGTGGTAGAGGCTGCGAGAGCGGGAGTCCACCAGCAGGTCGCCGGCGAAGGACAGATCGAGATACGGTGTCAGGTGGAGCGAGAGCAGCTGCTGGAGCGTGCGGAACAGACGGGAAAAGTTGTAACCGCCCTCCGGCGTGCGCGGCACGGCGTTCTCGTCAAGTACATTTTCGATCCGCGCGTACTCGAAGCCGATCTCGCTTTGCACCATCTCCAGCGCGGAACCGATGGCGACGTCCTGTAAGGAGCTGGCCGAGCCGAGGTTGATCATGGACTTCCAGATCCGCGGGATCCGCTGAAACTGCGTGACGTCCTCCACCGTGTGCTCGTCGGTGACGGGATACTGGAATTTTCCCATCAGCTTGGGCGGCTCGTCCCCGGCCATGGACTGGAGCTCTTCGGCAACGGTGCTGTAGTCCACCTCCTGATAGGCCGGCGGCGCGGCCTCCTCGGTCTTCTGCTGCAGCATCTGCCGGTACTCGTTGGCGGCCATGTTATATTTCTTGCGGATCGCGCTGCTGAGCGCCGAGACATTGGGGAAGCCGTTGTTGTAGGCGATGGCCGTGATGGTCTTGTCCGTGCTGCGCAGCTCCTCCGAGGCGTGGCGCAGGCGCACCTCCTCAAGATAGGACTTGAAATTGGTCCCGGTGAGCTTTTTGAACAGTCTGGAGAGATAGGAGGTCGACAGGAAGACCGCGTTGGACAGGTCCTCCAGCTGGATCTCATTCATATAATTGCTTTCCACATAGGCGATGATGTGCCTGCCCCGGGCGGCCAGATTGGCGCTCTCGCCCGCGCTGCCGTCCTCCCGGACAAAGAAGCTGGTGCTGAGCAGATAGAGCAGGGAGTAGCAGAGCTCCATCAGCCGGAGCTCCTTGGCCTCGTCGGTGCCGAACCAGGTCGAGCCGAGATAGCTCAGCATCTGCCGCACAACGGAGTAGTCCCGGCTGCCGTCCTCCACGGAGTTGCAGACGATCTGCCCGTTGTGCTGCGGGGTGCGGTACTGGCTGTAAAAATCGTAGTCCATCTGCACGAGCATCAGAAGGTTGCTCCCGCGGCCGGAGAGCCGGAAGCCGATGCAGGGCTCGATCAGGAGCACGTCACCCTTGTTCAGAAAGGTTACATGCCCGTCGACGTCCGCCTGGATCTCCCCGTTGAGCCCCATGAGAAAGGTCGCGCCGCGCCAGAGCTGCTCCATATGACCCTGGACGGAAATGATGCGAATGCCCGTGACCGGGCGGTTTCCGCTGCGCATAGGCATCAGATTCCTCCTTTGAAATGCAAAAAATCACTATGCCTGTTCGGTATTCAAATCCATATTTATATATGTATAGCCCAATTATATCACATTTTCAGAATTTGGGTAGTACATTTTGCAAAAAAAGCACCCGATTTTTTGTCAGCCGGCCCAAGCCAAGCCCGATCCGAGAAAAAAGACTTCGGTCCGTCAAATATTTGACGCATAAATCAGCAAGAATTGCGTAGAAAACAGAACGAAAATCCGATACCCTAAAGATGGTCAAAGCACAGGCGGCCGCCGGACGCAGAGAACCGCGGCCGCTCAGTTTCGAAAGGAGGCGTTTCCACTGGAAGAGTTGGAATTGAGGCACATCACCAAGACCTACCCCGGCGTGAAGGCCCTGGACGACGTTTCGATCTCGTTCAAGAAGGGTGAGGTTCACGCGCTGGTGGGAGAGAACGGCGCCGGAAAGTCCACGTTCATCAAAACGATCGCCGGAGCGATCCATCCGGATTCCGGTGAGATCTGCATCGGCGGCAAGACCTATCCGCATCTGAACCCCAAGCAGGCCATCGATCTCGGCGTCGCGGTCGTCTATCAGGAGCTGATCCAGTTTGAAGCCATGACCGTCATGGACAACCTCTTCATGGGCATGGAGGGAATCGACGGCATGTTCATCAACGACAAGATCCGCGCCGAACGGACCCAGCAGATGCTCGACAGCTTCCACTGCAATGTCAGACCCACGGACCTCATCCGCGACCTGTCCATTGCAAACCGGCAGATCATCGAGATCATCAAGGCGGTCATCCGTAAGGCGAAGATCGTGATCATGGACGAGCCCACCGCAGCCATCACCGTGGAGGAGCAGGAGACGCTCTACAAGATCGTCAAGGAGCTCAAGGAGAAGGAAGTCACGGTCATCTACATCTCCCACCGGCTCGACGAGCTGTTCGAGATCTGCGACCGCGTTTCGGTCCTCAGAGACGGCCAGTACGTCACCACGGTCAACATCACCGACGTCGACAAGGACGGCCTGATCGCGCTGATGGTCGGACGTGAGCTCACCGAAACCTATCCCAAGAAGCCACCCTGCTCCGACGAGGTCGTGCTCAAGGTCGAGCACCTGAGCGGCAACGGCCTGGAGGACATCAGCTTCGAGCTGCACAAGGGCGAGATCCTCGGCTTCGCGGGTCTGGTCGGCGCAGGCAGGACCGAGCTGATGCACCTCATTTACGGCGCCGCCAAGGCCAAAGACGGCAAAATGACGCTCAGGGGAAAAGAGCTTCACCTCAAGAGCCCCGCCGACGGCCAGAAGGCCGGCATCGGCCTGGTCCCCGAGGACCGCAAATTCCAGGGCTGCTTCCTGGACAAGGCGCTCTACTGGAACACCTCCATCTCCAACATCGACAACATCGGCAAGGGCCCCTTTGTCGACACGAAGGAGGAAATGAAGCAGGCGGAGATCTTCAAGAAGCGCATCCGCATCAAGACCCCCGACATGAAGGTCAAGGCAGGAACGCTCTCCGGCGGCAACCAGCAGAAGGTCGTTGTGGCCAAGATGCTTGCGCCGAAGCCCGACGTGCTGATCTTCGACGAGCCGACCCGCGGCATCGACATCGGCGCCAGAGCCGAAATCTACGGCATGATGGTGGCGCTGACGCAGGAGGGCAACAGCATTCTTATGGTTTCCTCCGATATGGAGGAGCTGCTCGGCATGTCTGAGCGCATCGTGGTCCTGCACGAGGGACATCAGACCGGCACCCTGAACCGGGAGGAATTCTCCCAGGAAAAAATCCTGACGCTGGCGTCGGGGCTTTGAGAGGAGTTAAAACATGGAAGAAATCAAAAAGAACAAGGCAAAGCAGGGCAGAAGCATCGGCGCGATCCTCACGGACCTGTCCATGCCGATCATGCTGGTCGTGCTGATCGCGATCTTCAGCATTCTCAACAAAAACTTCTTCACCCAGCTGAACCTCACCAACATCCTGGTTCAGAACGTCCATATCGCGGTCTGCTCCTGCGCGGTCATGATGATCATGGTCAGCGGCGGCACCGACCTCTCCATCGGCTATCAGATGTCCGTCGCGGCAGTCCTGGTGGCGAAGCTGCTGAGCACCGGCAAGGTCGGCGTGTTCCCGGCGATCGTGCTGGGCATCCTCGTCTGCATGGCACTGGGCACCTTCAACGGCGTCATGGGCCACGTGCTCAAGAGCCACACCATGATCGTCACCCTCGGCACCATGGCAATCTTCCAGGGCATCTCCTATCTGATCTCCGACTCCAAGAACATCCACAACCTGCCGAACGCCTTCATGTACCTCGGCCAGGGCAGACTCTTCGGCTTCCTGCCGCTCAACGTGGTCATCATGGCCGTGATCGTGGTGATCGTTGCGATCATCATGGGCCGCACGAAGATCGGCCGCAAGGTCTACGCCGCCGGCGACAACCCCGAGGCAGCCAGACTTGCCGGCCTCAACGTCACCCGCATCAAAATCCTGGTCTTCACCTTCGCCGGCCTGCTCGTCGGCATCGCGGCCATCCTGATGGCAGCCCGCGCCGGCTCCGCCGAATCCGGCACCTCCGGCCCCGGCATCGAGTTCACCGGCATCACCGCCTGCGTCCTGTCCGGCGTTGCGCTCAAGGGCGGCGAGGGCACCCTGTGGAAGGTCATCGTTGCGGTCTTCGTCCTGGGCGTGCTGTCCAACGGCATGCAGCTGCTCGGCGTCGGCACCTATCCGCAGCACATCGCCAGAGGCGCGATCATGCTGCTCTCCCTGTACCTCAGCAACCGCGCCCCCAAGAAGGCGTAATCAACTGTAAATGCTACCCGAAAGGGTCATTATATTTCAAAAAACAACGGAGGAACAAAAATGAAAAAGATTCTTGCACTCGTACTTGCGCTTGCCATGCTCTTTACCCTGGCAGCTTGCACCGGCACGCCCGCAAATGAGCAGCCCGCAAACACCAACGCGCCTGCTGATACCAACGCACCCGCTGCCGAAACCAACGGCGCAGCTGAAAACACCGGCGCCGGCAAGAAGATCGGCTTCGTCACCTTCGGCCTCGGCGGCGACTTCTTCCAGATGCTCGCTGACGAATACAAGAAGGTCTTCACCGAAGCCGGCTGGGAAGCCGACTATGCAGACGGCCAGTTCGACCCCAACACGCAGATCCAGGCCTGCGAGAACTACATCGCCAACGGTGTTGACGTGCTCGTGATCTGGGCGGTTGCGCCCGAGGCAATGGGCAACGTCATTGACCAGGCCCAGGAAAAGGGCATCAAGGTCATCGCCTTTGTCGCTGAAACTGAAAAGTATGACCTGCTGATGGTCAACGACGACGCCAAGATGGCCTCCAACCTCGCCAAGCTCGCCGCCAAGTGGATCGACGCCGAGTATGCCGACGCTCCCGACCACTCCGTCCCCGTTGCAGTTCTGAGCTGCCGCGCTGCCGAGACCGGCGTTCTGCAGGCTGACGTTCTGCTCAAGATCGAAGAGTTCTCCACCAAGGCCAAGTTCGCCATGGAGGTCGAGTGCGCCGACGAGACCATGACTACCGGTCAGACCACCGCTGAGAACCTGTACACCACCAACCCCGAGATCAAGGTCTTCCTGACCCCACACAGCGGCCTCGGCAACGGCGTCAACAACTTCTTCACCGGCATCTCCTCTCCTGCCACCGACTACACCGGCATGGGCATCTTCTGCATCAACGGCGACGGCTCCACCGCCGAGGCGATCCAGGCTTCCCTCGATGGCAAGGCCCCGATGCGCGGCACCGTTATGACCGGCTCCGTCCATGACACTGCCATGGAGATCTTCGACTGTGTCACCGGCCTGCTCGACGGCACCTACGAGACCGGCTATGTCCGCTCCGGCGCCAACATCTTCATCTACGCCGACACCATCAACGAGTACCTCGAGACCGGCACCGTCACCTCCATCACCGAGGAAGACTTCCAGTAATCGTATCTTTCCAAGGGGCGTGCGCCAGCTCGCACGCCCCTGTCTGAAAATCGCAGGAGGAACCTTATGAGTAAAAAAATCCTCGGCCTCTCCTTTGGCCGCAAGATGGGCAATTGCGAGGTCATGGTCAAACAGGCCCTGAACGCCTGTAAGGAAGCAGGACATGAGATCCGCTTCATCCGCGTCAACGACCTGGACATCCAGGACTGCACCGGCTGCATCAGCTGCGTGGTCAGCATGATCATGGGCAAGAGCGGCAAGTGCCACCTCAAGGACGAGTGCCACATCCTCGACGACGCCATCATGGACTGCGACGCCATGATCGTGGCCTGCCCCACCTTTGAGATGGGCCCCACCGGCACCTTCCGCACGGTCTGTGACCGCTTCGGCCCCAGCCACGACCTCAGCTTCCGCAAGGTCGCCATCGAAGAGGGCCTGGCCGCCGGCAAAGACCCCGCCAATCTGCCCGACCAGCGCTGCCTGAAAAAGCGCGTGGCTGCCCTCATTTCCGTGGGCGGCGCCATGACCAGAAACTGGATCGCCTTTACACTGCCCACCATGTTCGCCCTGCCCATGACCATGGGCTTCGACGTAGTGGACACCTACGAATACTGGGGCGCCATGGCTTACAACAATGTCGTCGGCAACGAGCCCGTGATGGAGCGCATGACGAAGCTCGGTCAGAACATCGCCGACGCCGTCGTCTGCGAGGACGATGGCGAGCGCATGAGATGGCGCGGCGACCACGAAGGCGCCTGCCCGGTCTGCCACTGCAATCTGCTGACCCTCTCCGACGACAAGAAGAGCATCGAGTGCCCGGTCTGCGGCACCTACGGCAGCTTCACCGTCGAGGACGGCAAGCTGATCCCGCACTTCAGCGAAGAGCAGATCGCCCGCTCCAGACTGTACTACCCCGGCAAGCTCGAGCACTCCACCGAGATCAAGACCTGCGCGGCGCCTCCGGGACAGATCCCCGATCTCAAGGAGCGCCTGGCCCCTTACCGCTGGGAATAAGCAGGCCGGATCGGACCGAACGGTATCAGAATCATTCCGGCAAGCGCCGGAACCCTTGAAAACTATGGAGGAACAGCCAATGGAAGACATCAGAATCGGTGTGATCGGGCACGGCTTTATGGGCCATGAGCACGAGAAAATGCTGCTCGATTTCCCCGGCATCACTCTGGTCGGATTCTCCGACATCGACCCCACGCAGCTCGAAGACGTCGCTCCCGGTCTCAAGCGCTACAAGAGCAACGAGGAGCTGATCAACGACCCCGACGTCAACGTCGTGATGGTCGTCTGCAACAACACCGCGCACCACGACCTCGTGATCCAGGCGGCGCAGGCCGGCAAGGACGTCATCTGCGAAAAGCCCGTGGCCATGAGCGTGCAGGAGCTCGACGAGATGGTCGAGGCCTGCGAGAAGGCCGGCGTCAAATTCACCGTGCACCATCAGCGCCGTCTCGACCCCGACTTCCGCACCGCAAAGGCCGTCTACGACTCCGGCACCCTCGGCGACATCTATACGATCAAATCCAGCATCTACGGCTTCAACGGCAACATGCACGACTGGCACGTCTACATCAAGGAAGGCGGCGGCATGCTCTACGACTGGGGCGTGCATCTGCTCGACCAGGTGCTGTGGATGATGCCCGGTGCAAAGATCAAGTCCGTGTTCGCCGACATCCGCAACGTCATCAACTTTGAGGTGGACGACTACTTCAAGGTCCTCATGCGCTTTGACAACAACATCACCGCTGAGGTGGAGCTCGGCACCTACTATCTCACCGACAAGATGCACGACAAGTGGTTCGAGCGCCACTGGTTCCTGGGCGGCAACAAGGGCTCTGCCTATGTCGACGGCTTCGGCCCCGAGGGCAAGATCGTCCGGACCTCCCAGCTGCTGCAGAACGCCGGCCACGGCCGCACCATGACCTCCGCAGGCCCCACCCGTTCGTTCGGGCCTCCCCCCGAGGGACGCATCATCACCGAGCCGCTGCCCGAGGTCAACACCACCCACCGGCAGTATTTTGAGAACTATGTCCGCGCCTGGCACGGCGAGGAGGACTTCCTGGTCAAGATCCCCGAGACCCGCCGCGTGCTCCGGCTGATGGACGCGGTCCGCGAATCCGGCCGCACCGGAAAATCCATCGACTTTGAATAAATCATAAGAGAGGAACTACGGAATTATGATGAAATTTGGCGTACTCACCGCGATTTTTGACGGCATGGAGTTCTATGACGTCGTCGACTTCGCCTCCGAGCACAATCTGGAATGCCTCGAGGTCGCCTGCTGGCCCGCTTCCGGCGGTGCAAAGCGGCGCTATGCCGGCGTCTGCCACATCGACGCCGAGGCGCTGACCGAGGAAAAGGCAGAGGAAATCAACGCCTATCTGCAGAAGAAACATGTCAAAATCTCGTCTCTCGGCTACTATCCCAACACCATGGACCCCGATCCTGAGAAGAGAACTGCCTATGTCAACCACATCCATGCCCTGATCGACGCCTCCGCGCTTCTGGGCGTCAATATGGTCACAACCTTCCTCGGCCGCGACCCGAAGAAGAACGTCGAGGAGAACCTCGAACTCGTCAAGGAAGTCTGGCCTCCCATCCTGCAGCACGCAGAGGAGAAGAACGTCCGCATCGCCATCGAGAACTGCCCGATGTGGTTCACCAAGGACGAGTGGCCCGGCGGCCAGAATCTCATGACCTCTCCTGCCAACTGGAGAAAGGTCTTCGACCTGCTCAAGAGCCCGAATCTCGGCATCAACTACGATCCGAGCCACTTTATCTGGCAGCAGATCGACTACATTAAGCCGCTCTACGAGTTCAAGGATCGCATCTTCCATGTCCACTACAAGGACATCAAGCTGTATCAGGACAAGCTGGCCGACGTCGGCGTCATGGCCTACCCGCTGGAGTACATGTCCCCGAAGCTGCCCGGCCTGGGCGACGTCGACTGGGGCAAGTATGTCTCCGCCCTCAATGACATCCGCTACAACGGCGACTCCGTCATCGAGGTCGAGGACAAGGCCTTTGAGGGCTCTCTCGAGGACGCAAAGAAGGCCGTTCTGCTCAGCGCCCGCTACCTGAGAAACTTCATCTACTGAGCCTGCAAAACCAATGTTTTTAACATTTTAATCGATTCGTATAAACAAGAGCGGACAGCTTCAAAAGCTGTCCGCCCTTGTTTATTCTATTAAGGCTCAGCGGTAGCAGAACACCTTCAGATGCAGCAGACCCGGGCGGTCAAAGGCCAGGTGGGCCGTTTCGTCGCCGTTCAGGCGGCGGCCAATCTTCTGGTTTCCGTTTTCATCGAAGAAGATCTCCTCTGCCAGCAGCAGATCCAGGTTCTCCTTCTCGGGGTCCGCCGAGCCAAGCGAGACCGTGCAGGCGTTGCCCAGAAGATAGAGCTCGTCTCCGCTGCGCAGGCACAGGCAGCAGCCGTCGCCGCGCGGCTGCATCCGATTCTGGAAGGCGGCGGTCACGCGGACGCTGCCGAGGGTCATTGTGCCCATAGGGGACGCTTCGCCGCAGACGGCGTCCAGGTCTCCGGAGCCGAGCTTCTCTCCGATCTGCGGCAGCAGCCCCTGCAGCAGCTTGGCAAGCTGTCCGTACTCGGCGAAGCTCTGCGGCGTCTTGAGCGCGGGATCGCTGACGTCCATGCCGAAGAGGAAGCCCTGCACGGCGGTAAACGGCTTGCCGATGTCGTCAAAGCCAAACGGCGCATAGCAGACCGCGTGGTGATGGCCGACGGCGTAGACCAGGCGCGGCGCGCAGTAGCTGTGCGTGGCGCACTCCGGGATGTACAGGGGCGTTCCGCGACGCGTGTACTCGTCGCAAATTTCAATGAAATTGGGCACATAGATGTCCGGGCAGAGGATGTCGATCATGGGAGCGCGGAAATTCCACACCTCATGCATGCGCGATACCGGGCCGCCGGTGGGATAGCTTCCCGGCTTTCCGCCCTTGTCCAGCCAGCAGTTGGCGGTCATGGGCAGCGGGTATTCGGCCTTGCCGGCCTTGGCGACCTCATTGACAAAGCCCGCAACATGATAGGCGCTGAAAACCTCCTCGGCAACAGAGCCGAAGACCTCCGCCCAGCTGCCGCTCTCTTTGCCGCCAAGCACCGCATCCCGGACGTCCGGCACCATCGTGTCGGTATGCGCCCGCATGTATGCGGCAAAATCCGCCGGGACCGGCGCGGCAAACGCGGCGTCGGCTTCGTCGGAGACCTCGCGCGCAGCGCCGAGCAGCCCGGTTTCGTTCTCCACCTGGACGGAGACGACGGTGGCCTCGTCTGCGTCAAATTCGCGCACAAAGCGCATCAGCGCCGCAAAGGCCTTCGCGTCTGCGCGCATGGCCTCCCGGCAGAGATAGGAGATGCTGGTATAGGGCAGCTTCATCGGGATGGAGGGCGAAATCGTCCTTCCGGCCTTGTTTTTGCCCTTTTCGATCTGCGCGCGGCGGAACCGGGTCAGATCGGTCTTGACCCAGGCCGGCGCATACATGCACTCGGCGTTTTTCCAGCTGCCGAACCACAGAAGGCCGATCTTCTTGTGCCAGCGTCTGGCCTGCAGGATCAGGGCCTCGGGGATCGAGAAATCGAAGCAGCCCTCCTCCGGCTCGATCAGCTCCCAGCTCACGGGGAGCAGCAGCGCGTTCAGCCCCAGCTCGTCGGCAATCTTCCAGATATTCTCCATATACGCCGGCGAAGAGGCGTCGGAATTGTGCACCTCACCGGCGATCATCACAAAGGGCTTGCCGTCAACGGTCAGAATCGTTTTGTCCTTTTGTCGTACCAATTTCGGGATTTGCATGATCGTCCTCCTGTCAGTCGTTTGTTTGTTCCTGGGTAGAGTATATCATACTCTGCGACATTTTGCACCACATTTTTTCTGCGCGGTGCAGCCTGAAATGTTTTGATCCGCATTCATCCGTCGATGTTCTTGAGCGCCTCGTCCATTGGGATGCGCCGGATCCGGATATCGTCGAACACCGATACAAACGCATAGCCGAGCAGCAGATAGACCACGGAGAGCACCATGGACGTCGGCGTCATATAAAAGGCAAAGTAGCCGTCCATCTGCATCATGAAGGCCCTGAAGATCCGGATCATCAGGAAGTAGCCCACGGCAAAGCTGATCAGCGCAAACACGCTCACCACGATGGCCGTCGGCAGAATGTAGATGGACGCGATCTCCCGGTTGGCAAAGCCGAAGATCTTCGCCATGGAGATCGACTGCTCGTTCCGCTCGATGATGATCTTGGCCAGCAGATAAATGAGCGCCGCCGAGAGCACGATCATCGCGATTTTGAAGACCCAGAAGAACTGGCCCATGGAGTGCATGAGCTGATTTGTGACCTTGGTGATCTCCTTCTCGGTGATCACCACCGCGATGTTCTCTTCGTCCAGATCGGTGATCTCGTTCCGTGACAGGAAGCCGTTGAAGTCGTCTGCATCCCGGTCAAAGCAGGCGTTGAAGCTGCTGTTTTTCATAAAGACCGCGATGCCGCCGTCGTACTCCGTCACGCCCCGGACCGTGAAGCGGTATTCCTTGTTCGCGTATTCCTCGTGGAGCGTGATCTCGTCGCCCGTTTTGAGGCCGAACTTGTTCCGGAAGGCCGAAGATACAAATACCTCGCCTTCCTGCAGATCCTCCGGCAGCTCGATGTAGGCGCTGCCTTCCACAATGCCGTACACCGTGACGGTCTCGTCGCCGCCGGAGCCCATGCCCTCAAACATTGCGTTGTGGCTCTTTTCATATTTGAGCGTGGTGCTGAAAAAGCGCTCAGCCGTGGGCTCGCTCGTTGTGATCCGCTCGCCGCCTGCGTCCTTGCTGCTCATCAGCATGTACTGATAGCCTGCAAACATCATGTCGGGCGCGTTTTTGCTGTAATGCGTCAGCGAGTCCGGCAGGCCGAAGGCGAAGCAGAGCATCAGCTCGATGAAAATGACGCCGAAGATGAGCACGGCATAGTTGCTCATGTTCTGCAGAATCACCCGCAGCCGGAAGCGCCGCAGGAAGGACCAGGCCGGCAGCCGGCGCGCCTTGGCCCACCGCGTTTTGCGCAGATCCTTCCGCAGAAATTTCAGCGGCGAGAGCTGCAGGCGCTTCAGAATCACAAACAGATTGATCAAGAACATCAGCGCCAGCGGGATCAGCGTCGTTTTGACAAAGCCCTCGCGGCTGAAGATCGGCTCGCAGGCGGGCATGCTGTAGCTGTTGTAGTACAGATCCAGCGCGATCTTGCGGAAGGCCGTGTATCCCAGCGCATTTCCGATCACGGCGCCGATCAGCGTCACGATGACCGGCATGGTCATATAGTGCACGACCAGCTCGCGCTTGGTATAGCCCGAGGCGCGCAGCGTGCCGATGACGGCAGCCTCCTTCTCGATCGTGTTGCTGATCGTGATGGCAAAGACGAACGCGATGACCGCGATGAGAATATAGCACATGATCGCCGTGCCGGCGGTGTCGCTGTCGATGTCCGACGGGGCAAAGTTGCTTGCCTGCCGCAGATATTCGGGCACGAAGTCCTCCAGCTCGTTCCCGTCCACCAGCGTCTGGGTGATCAGCAGCTTCAAAAAATTCTCCGCGCAATCCGCCTTTGCGGTCTTGTCCGCAGGGGCGGTTTTGTAGTGATACGCGTAATTGTAGTGCACGCGCGAGGAAAGCGCGTCAAAGGCCTCGGCCGTCACCATGCCGACGTCAAAGCCGAAGGCGTCGAACATCAGGTCGGTGTTCGACTCATGCAGGGTCAGGTAGTTGACGTAGGACAGCAGGCCCACGACCTCAAATTGCCGTCCGCCGACTGTGATCGTATCGCCGAGCTTGACGCCGACGTTGTCCGCGTGCATGCGGTCGATGGCGATCTCGTTCCGGTTTTCCGGCGCGCGGCCGGAGAGAAACGACGCCCGGTTGACGGGACTGTCGCTGCGAAACAGCCGGAGCGTCGCGTCCTGCGTGCCGTCGTTGTCATGGTCCTCGGCCTCGTTGCGGTAGAAGCTTTCACAGATCGTGACCGGCACGGCCTCGAAGGCGCTGTTCAGGTCATACGCCTCTGCGATCTCGTCCCACGCTTCGTCAACTGCGTCGATCACAGCCCTGTGCGCTTCCGCATAGGCCTCGTCCACCGCGTCTTGGAATTCCTCCGAGGCACGGGCCTGGGCAATCGCGTCGTCATAGCCGGCCTCGATGGCGGCCTCGAGCTGCTGCGCGATCATGCTCTCGTCTGTGATCCCCAGCGCGCTGCACTGTTCGCGCACCGCCTGCTCCATCCGGGTGCGGACGGTTTCCTCCAGCTCCTGCTCGACCGCCTCTGCGACCTCCTCGTCCGCCTCGCGCAGACCCTCGTCGATGAAATGCTGCCGCACGTCGGCGCGCTCGCCGTGTTCGATCGCCACAAGCAGCTCCGGTGAGGCCGCTTCCTTTAATTCAAAGGAGCCGTCCTCGAGGTTCAGCGCTTCCCTGCCCGCCGCGATCGCAGCCAGCATACTGTCGTGCCCGACGTACATGCCCGAGACGACGCCGATCATGACGACCATGAAGACGATGATCACCAGATATTTGTGCCAGTCCGAGGCGAGCTCCTTCGGGATGCGTTTGATCAGTGGGTTTTTCACGCTGCGTCCCCCCTCACCATTCCAGCTCGGCGGCAGGGATCTTCGCCTCGTTCATGAGATTGTGCCGCACAACGCCGTCGCGGAGCCGGATCACATGGTCGGCCATCCGGCTGATGGCCTCGTTGTGCGTGACCATGATGACCGTGGTGCCGTATTTGCGGTTGCAGTCCTCGATCAGCGCGAGAATTTCCTTGCTCGTCTTGTAGTCGAGCGCGCCCGTCGGCTCGTCGCACATCAGAAGGTCGGGGTTCTTCACGACCGCTCTGCCGATGGAAACGCGCTGCTGCTGGCCGCCGGAGAGCTGGTTGGGGTACTTGTACTTGTGCTCCTGCAGGCCCAGCGTCGTCAGCACCTCCTCCACATCCAGGGGCCTGGCGGACAGATAGGCGCCAACCTCGATGTTTTCCTTGACATTCAGGTTGGGGATCAGATTGTACATCTGGAACACATAGCCCAGATGCAGCCTGCGGTATTGGGTGAGCTGCTTTTCGTCCATGTCCTCCAGCTTGTCGCCGCGGATGGCGACGTAGCCCGAATCCTGCTTGTCGATCCCGCCGATGATATTGAGAAGCGTGGACTTGCCCGAGCCGGACGGCCCGAGCAGCACGCAGAATTCGCCCTGCTTCACGGTGAAATTGACGCCGCGCAGCACCTCCTGGCGTGCCTCGCCCGCGCCGAAGCTCTTTCGCAGCTCGACGATCTCCAAAAATTCAGTTTCTGCTTTTTCCATTCCAATGGTCTCCTTTCATCCGCTCGCCGCGCTGCGGTTAGCTTTGTCTAACCCAAAGGCAAAGAAATGCGCCGCCCTCCGGCGGCCCGGCCGCAGGATGCGCGGTATTAGCGGCAGCTAACTTTCCAGTATTATACACAAGCTGCCCCAAAATTTCAAGAGGCAAAGGCCATAATACTGAACTGCAATAAAACGATTGAATCGTTTTATTGCCTGCGGCGAACGCCGCAGATGCCAAGCCAAGTGGGCTTGGCATGTTCAGCTATTGT